>NZ_NFJG01000275.1:0-504 GCF_002159755.1 Bacteroides sp. An269 | reverse complement strand
CACTGACGTTGAGGCTCGAAGGTGCGGGTATCAAACAGGATTAGATACCCTGGTAGTCCGCACGGTAAACGATGGACACCCGCTGTCGGCGATATACAGTCGGCGGCCAAGCGAAAGCGTTAAGTGTCCCACCTGGGGAGTACGCCGGCAACGGTGAAACTCAAAGGAATTGACGGGGGCCCGCACAAGCGGAGGAACATGTGGTTTAATTCGATGATACGCGAGGAACCTTACCCGGGCTTGAACTGCGCCTGAATGTGCCGGAAACGGTACAGCCGCAAGGCAGGCGCGGAGGTGCTGCATGGTTGTCGTCAGCTCGTGCCGTGAGGTGTCGGCTTAAGTGCCATAACGAGCGCAACCCCTTCCGGCAGTTGCCATCAGGTGATGCTGGGTACTCTGCCGGTACTGCCATCGTAAGATGCGAGGAAGGTGGGGATGACGTCAAATCAGCACGGCCCTTACGTCCGGGGCTACACACGTGTTACAATGGGGGGTACAGAGGGC
>NZ_NFJG01000274.1:0-513 GCF_002159755.1 Bacteroides sp. An269 | reverse complement strand
CCATTAGATACAATTAGATATGAATATACCTACTGCAATAAAGGAAATACTTGTTCATAACCATTGGGATGAATTTAACTTTCAAATGATGTCGGATTGTTACGCTGATAAGTTGAAACAATCCTATTCAAAGTTTGATTATCCTTTGAATGACGGTATTATAAGCAAGATTGCTCTATTCTATAACATGAAATTAGAACTGAACCAATCTAATATTCTTTATTTTGATGTCAAGAAAATAAAGAAATACAGCCCGGAAGCTATGCAGAAAGTGGCTGTGAAGTTAAAGGTCAATAAGGTTATCTATTTAGCAGACATTCATCCCGGTTATTTGACTGTATGGTTAGATGAACGAGAACAAGTGTGGGCTGATTATGATAATCTTGTTTATTATTATGGCAGTGATATATTCAGTGGTGTTCAAAATATTATATCGGGCAATGTCCTTGAAACCATAAATTTAGTATCTAACAACGAAAGATAGCATCTGACGATGCTCCTTTCTAACCATTA
>NZ_NFJG01000273.1:0-514 GCF_002159755.1 Bacteroides sp. An269 | reverse complement strand
TATACAAATTTGTGAATCTCCCCAAGTATTCCTATCTTTGAGGCATGAAAAGAAGAGAAAGATACATGACGCATTTCGTGAACCCGTTTACGGATATCGGCTTCAAGATTATCTTCGGGCAACCTGCCAGCAAGGAACTGCTCATTACCTTGCTGAACGAGCTGCTTGCGGGGGAGCATCACATTGAAGACCTGACGTTCATCGACAAGGAAGACAATTCGGACAACGTAAACGACAGGGGAATCATCTTCGACCTGTATTGCCTGACTTCGAGCGGGGAATACATCATCGTGGAGATGCAGAACCGGTGGCACAGCAATTTTCTGGACCGTACGCTGTACTATGTATGCCGTGCCATCAGCCGGTTGATAGAACGTCCCATAACGGATGAAGTGGAATTGCCGTCTGGAGGAAAAGACAGTGTGTCGGACACGGTAAGTGAAGCACCACTCCGCTATGGTGACCGCTACAAACTCTCAACCGTGTACGGAATATTCCTGATGAACTTCAAGGA
>NZ_NFJG01000272.1:0-519 GCF_002159755.1 Bacteroides sp. An269 | reverse complement strand
TGTCAGCGGTCATTCATATAGTTGTTGTCCATTGTGTCATTCAACTGTCTCATTCTTATATCTCCTTTTATATTTCAAAACATAAAAGATCCGGTTCAACAGTTTTCGGACTATCCGCACAATGGCCTTGTTAGGCTCCATCCGCCGTGTCAGCTTTGAAAAAGCCATGTTCAAGGCCGGGTCAATCCGGGCTGCGAACCATGCGCATTCTATCAGTTTGCTTCTTAACTGCATTTGCCCCCGGAAGGTCATCTCCCCCTTATTGTCTTTCTCACCCGTGGAGTGGGAAGTGGGGACAAGGCCGATATACCCCGCAAGCCTGTCCGAATTGGCGAAACGCCGTATATCTTCCAGTTCGGCGAGTAAAGACAAAGCCGTTATCATGCCTATGCCCGGGACGGAACGTAGCAGTTCGTAGTCGGTGGCATATCCGTCTGAACGGGAAAGCGCCCTCAGCTTCCGTGTCGCTTCCAGAAGAAGCCTGCGCTGTGACTCTACGGAATCCAGCAAAAGGGAAAG
>NZ_NFJG01000271.1:0-529 GCF_002159755.1 Bacteroides sp. An269 | reverse complement strand
TGACACAGTATCCAACCGACCTGACTGAAAAACAGTGGCAAGTTATAAAAAATATTTTAGAGCCGCAAGCGAGGAACCGAAAACATTCGCTTAAAGAGATAATGAATGCCATCCTTTATATCAACAAGACCGGCTGCCAGTGGCGTATGCTTCCTTCTGACTTCGCCCCTTGGCAAACCGTCTATTACTACTTCCGTAAATGGAAGCTTGAAGGCGTGTTTGAAGAAGTGATGGATACCTTGCACGCTTTCATCCGTAAACAGGCAGGACGGCAGGAAAGTCCCAGTCTTGGCATCATGGATTCCAGAAGCGTAAAGACTTCCCATCATGTTGATTCAGACCGTGGTATAGACGGGAACAAGAAAATCAAAGGACGGAAAGAGCACATCATAGTCGATACGCTCGGCCTTCCGTTAGCCGTCGCAATCCATGAAGCCAACCTGCATGACAGCAAGGGCGCCCCACAAACCATAGAAAAACTCGCTTATAAATTTCCGCGCTTGGTTAAAATATTGGCGGATGGAGGCTA
>NZ_NFJG01000270.1:0-552 GCF_002159755.1 Bacteroides sp. An269 | reverse complement strand
GGTACTAGGTAACAGGTACTAGGTAACTAGGTTTTAAATACATTCAGTAAAACTATTCAGAACCTCGTCAACTGGTACCTTGTCAGTAAGCAGTCAAAAAAAGGCTATTAATTGAAAGGAATAACTTTGCTGCGAACTAAAATTAAAAGATTATGTATAGCAGTGAAGATCTTGAAAGGTTTTACTTTCAGTACCAGACCGAGGCATTGCCTCATGGGGAATCTCTCCAATCGTTTTGTGCCAAGAATAAAGTCCCTTATAACATTTTCCAAAAATGGTTTAAGGATACCCGCAAAAAAGTAGTTGAGGTTCAGGTTGACGGTGCTCCTGAGATTGCCCATAAGGAAAAGACTAAGACCGGTGACCGGCCTAAGCCTGAATTAAAAAGCAGTAATGACAATCCCGTCCGCATATGGATTGACATCCGTATCAGTAATGGATTGCACTTGTCCCAAAAGAATTTAAGCTATCAGGATTTAGAAGCTGTTTTGAATTTATCGTGCGATGATTTGGGATGAGTTTTTGAGGCATTTTCGCTTCTGTGATGAGGAA
>NZ_NFJG01000027.1:0-39139 GCF_002159755.1 Bacteroides sp. An269 | reverse complement strand
GCTCCTGTTCTTCGTCAGATAGCCCGCTATCTTCCTCATCACAGAAGCAAAAATGCCTCAAAAACTCATCCCAAATCATCGCACGATAAATTCAAAACAGCTTCTTAATTCCCCCTACAATATATCTTCATTAGCTGTTGCAGTTATATCAAACTATTCATGAAGTTATCTCTGCCTTGCATATCCATTAGCATAAGTGCGGAAGTCCATCCCGGCAATCCGCCCTTACATTTCATTTATTCCGTTTTCGGTTTCCGGTCGAAAAATGGGTTTTTCGATGATGCACTGACAGGAATAGCATAAACCTGCCTGCATCCATCTAACCAGTCAAGCTGCTGTGCAGCCAGTCCTGCCGAAAACATCACACGCGTATCTACCCGATGGTCGGCAGCAACAGAACAAGCCGATCCAATCGCTATCCCAACATCTATACTGTTGATGGCACAAGGAACACCTTCCTTACGCGAAGCACAAGTTTCGTATCCGCAATGTCCGCAGTCAAGTCCTTGCGGCTGTTCGCGCGTACCGATGAGAATGATGCATTCGGCATCCAGAATATTATCTGCATCACGCAGGAAAAACTTAAGCCCGTTTTCCTCATACATCTGCTTCATCGTATCAGAAAGGATGCGGATATTACTTTCGGTCACCATCGCAATCTCAATAATATCAACCCCCTTGCCCTTAGGCGCAGTGCGTGCCGCCACCATCATCTGTTGGGCTATCTGTAACACTTCATCGTGGCGACTGTCTCTCTCGTTCAGAATCATATTACTCGTGAAATAATGTTACTGACACTATATTGACCAGACTTTAGAGCCAGTTAGTATCTTCTAACAAATCTAAAGCCTGGCCATTCCTTATTTATTTCAAGATATCCAATTGCTTGAAACATTTTATCAGTTTCTCGATTGCGAAATCGATTTGTTCTTTTGTATGGGTTGCCATCAAAGCAAAACGCACCAATGTATCTTGAGGAGCACATGCAGGCGGGATAACCGGATTGATGAACACGCCTTCATCGAAGGCCAGCTTGGTAACTTCGAAAGTCTTGTCGGTATCACGCACATACAAAGGAATGATTGGGCTCTCTGTATCACCGATTTCGAATCCGGCATCACGGAACGACTTCAAGGCATAGTTGGTAATCTTCCACAAATTTTCCTGCCGTTGAGGTTCTGTCTGCAAAATATGCAAAGCCTCTATGGCAGCGGCCGTTGCAGCAGGAGTATTGCTTGCCTGGAATATATAAGAACGCGCATTATGACGCAACCAGTTGATTGTATCCTTATCCGCAGCCACAAATCCACCGATAGAAGCAAGCGATTTGCTGAATGTACCCATAATGAGGTCGATATCTTCCGTAAGTCCAAAATGGTCGCATACGCCACGCCCGTTTCTACCAAATACTCCTAACCCGTGAGCCTCGTCTACATAAACAGTAGCATTATATTTCTTTTTCAATCTGACAATCTCAGGCAAATTGGCCAGGTCTCCTTCCATAGAGAACACACTGTCAACAACAATTAACTTAATAGCATCCGGTTCGCATTTTTGAAGTTCACGTTCCAGCGCTTCCATGTCATTGTGTTTGTATTTCAACTGAGTAGCAAAAGACAGACGGCGTCCGTCAACGATAGAAGCATGGTCGCGGTCATCACAAATGATATAATCACCGCGTCCTACCAATTGAGGTATAACACCTTCATTAACGGTAAACCCGGTAGAGAAACATAACGCTTCGTCTTTCCCGATAAATTCCGCCAATTCCTTTTCCAGTTTTATATGGATGTCAAGCGTACCATTCAACAAGCGTGAACCTGCACATCCTGTACCGTACTTACGGGTAGCGGCAATGGCAGCATTGATAATACGTTCGTCGTGAGTCAATCCCATATACGAATTTGAACCGAACATTAGTACCTTTTTCCCGTCCATCATCACTTCCGTGTCTTGAGCACTGTCTATTTCACGGAAATAGGGGTAAACGCCTCGTTCCATATACATTTGAGGCGTTCTGAATTTACTCAATTTGTCTTGTAATAGTCCCATATTCTACTGTTTGGTAAATCTTTCTGATTTACATTATTTAATAATAGCCCTGCCATTCCATATCGGCAGATGTTACATAAAAAGAACGTGCAAAGATAATAATTTTAGCAAACTTAATAAGATGATAGTACAAAAAAAATGTTTCTTTCGACATTTATGCTATAAAAAGTGATGTTCATAAACAAAATAGTCTTATTTTTGTTCTTTAATTGAAGAAATGGATTTCCATTTGCGGACATTCATTATAAGAAACCAGCAGAACTATCATGAGCTCAAAACAAAGCATACAGTTTATAGTCAACCCAATATCAGGCACGCACGGAAAAGAATTTATCCTACATCTGATAGACAAACATATCGACCGAAACCGATATGATTATATAATACGTAAAACCGAATACGCCGGACATGCCAGCGAACTGGCACGACGGGCTGCAGAAGAAAAGACGGATATTGTTGTGGCTATTGGAGGCGACGGAACCATCAATGAAATAGGAAGATCATTGATCCATACTGATACTGCTATGGGAATCATCCCATGCGGCTCGGGCAATGGACTGGCACGGCATTTACATATTCCAATGACACCACATGGAGCCATTGAAACGTTAAATCAAGGCTTTATAAAAGACATCGATTATGGGATTATTGACCACCACCCTTTTTTCTGTACCTGTGGAGTCGGGTTCGATGCATTTGTCAGCTTAAAGTTTGCCGACTCGGGCAAAAGAGGATTACTTACATATCTGGAAAACACTTTGCATGAAAGCCTGACCTACCGGCCTGAGACGTATGAGATAGAAAACAGTTCGGGAACTGTAAAGTACAAGGCATTTCTAATAGCCTGTGCCAATGCTTCACAATATGGCAACAATGCCTATATTGCCCCACAGGCTTCATTAACCGACGGCATGATGGACATAACCATTCTGGAACCTTTTACCGTACTGGATGTACCGGCATTATCTTTTCAACTCTTTAATAAAACAATCGACCAAAACAGTCGCATCAAAACACTGAAAGAAAAAAAAATTATCATCCATCGCCGCAATGAAGGAGTTTTTCATTTCGACGGGGACCCAATGATGGGAGGCAAAGACCTGACAGTCGAGATAATACACCGTGGACTGAAAGTGATAGCACCTGAAAAAGGGCGGACATATACCGAACCGTTCAGTGTGTTACAACATTTTACCGACTTTATCGGCACCCGGCCACTCACCTCTACTATTGCAGAAAAGCATCGAAAGCTGTTACAATTAAACCAAAACTTGTTGCGAAGATTATCGAAGAAGTGAAATCTGCAAAGACCAGCCCATATTCCACCACAGAAGCCCATGCCCAATACATTGCGGGTATCTCCTGTGGTGGTCTTAATGCACAAAATGTTTCAAGGCGAGAACAGCTTTGATTATCCCCGGTCAAAAAGCCAAATAAAAATCTTTGACCAACTGAATAAAATCCGGGCTGTAGATGCGAGGCTCGGATTCTATAACCAATGTATCTTCTTTACAGGGAAGAATATTTCTGCTTAAAGTAAGCAAAACACGTTTAGGAGATATACCCGGCCTGGTCTGTACATTCGTCCGGTACATCGGATACAAATGCCGTTCGGCAGCCGAACCAATAAAATATCCTGCAGCCTCGAAAGGTAAGATAACTGAAAAACAACCATCATCCGTCAAAAGACGTATCACTGCATCTAACAAATCCTCAAACGTAAGAGTGCCTGTATGTCGCGCAGCATTCCGCTGGATATCAGAGCAATAAACCTGCTCACGAAAATAAGGAGGGTTTGATAGGATTGTATCATATTTTCCTCCTTCAAATGCTGTAATATCTGCCTGTCTGATACTTACCCGTCCTTTCCAGGGTGACAATGCTACATTTTCACATGCTTGCTTCGCAGCCTCGGCATCAATTTCTACACCTGTTACTTTAGCACGACAACGCTGAGCTATCATCAACGCTATCAGACCGCTTCCTGTACCTATATCAAGCACATTCTGAGAATGGCTGACATCGGTCCATGCTCCTAGTAATACACCGTCCGTACCTACCTTCATGGCACACCTGTCGTGCCAAATTTCGAACTGCTTGAATCGAAAGAAAGGATTTCCCATAAGCTAACTTTTCTAATTTTCGTCAAAAATAGATAAATCGCCTCTCATTTCAGCATGAAACACAGATTTATTTCACGTATTTGCAACTTTTCTGTTTTCGTATTCAAAGCAGATTGCTTAACTTTGTACCCGTTTTGGGATATTTATTAAACAAGAATAGACAAACCCACAATTATGGTAAGAAGGAAAAAAATAGAAATGGATATGAATGCAGTCTCAGACGAAGTGTCAATGGTAGCCGAGATAAGTGCAGAGCCAGAACAACCTTCAGTCGATGAAGTAAACAAAGAAATGCCTATTATGACATTACGTAACATGCTTATGTTTACGGGAATTGTCATGCCCGTTACTGTAGGCAGACAGGCTACACTCAAACTTGTGCGTTCTGCTTCGAAAAACAAACAGCATATCATTATAGCCACTCAAAAATCAGCCGAGGTAGAAGAGCCCGGAATAAATGATTTATATCCAATAGGAGTCATTGGACGTGTACTCCGAATCTTTGAATTGCCGGGAGGTGCTACTACCGTCATTTTACAGGCAAGCAATGTAAAAGTACGGTTAGATGAAATTACATCAACAGAACCTTACCTAAAAGGTAAAGTTGTAGTGGAACCGGAAAACCTGAATACGGAGAACAATGATGAATTCAAAGCACTGATGGATACATGCCTCGAACTTGCGAACCAATATGTGGACGCTAGTGACCGGTTGAGTCCAGATGTAACTTTTGCTTTGAAAAATCTACCGAAAGACCATATACTTGTAAACTACATCTGTACCAATTTCCCATTTGGATTGGAAGAAAAGTTTGACCTGATATGCAAGCCGACATTAACCGAACGACTGTATAACTTGATACAGGTATTAAACCGGGAAACCAAGCTGGCAGAATTAAAGCATGATATCCAAATGCGTACACGCGAAGACTTAGACCGTCAACAACGCGAATATTTCCTGCAACAGCAAATCAAAAACATACAAGACGAATTAGGAAACAGCCAGGAAGATGAAATAGATGGCTTACGTGCAAAAGGGAAAACAAAGAAATGGAGCAAAGAGGTAGCTGCGACATTTGAACGAGAAGTGCAGAAACTGGAACGCATCAATCCACAGTCACCTGATTACAATGTACAGCTGACCTACCTCCAGACATTGCTTTCATTGCCGTGGAACGTATACACAACCGACAATCTGAGCATTCTCAATGCCGAAAAAGTATTGAACAAAGACCATTACGGACTGGAAAAAGTAAAAGAGCGTATTTTGGAACATCTGGCTGTACTGAAGCTGAAGGGCGATCTGAAATCACCCATCCTCTGCCTGTATGGTCCTCCGGGAGTAGGAAAGACTTCGCTGGGACGCTCCATCGCATCGGCACTGAAACGAAAATATATCCGAATGTCGTTAGGTGGCGTACACGATGAAGCTGAAATCCGGGGACACCGCAAGACCTATATCGGTGCCATGCCGGGACGCATCATCAAAAGTCTGATGAAAGCCGAATCGTCGAATCCGGTCATCATCCTCGATGAAATAGATAAAATGGGAAACGACCGTCAAGGAGATCCTGCATCAGCAATGTTGGAAGTGCTTGACCCTGAACAAAACAATACATTCCACGACAATTACGTAGATATGGATTACGACCTTTCGAAAGTGATGTTCATCGCCACGGCAAACAACCTGAGCACTATTCCGACTCCTTTGCTTGACCGTATGGAACTGATTGAAGTAAGTGGATACATCACCGAAGAAAAAATAGAGATAGCCCGCCGTCATCTGATTCCAAAGGAATTGTTGGCCAATGGTCTGACCAAAGAACACGTAAAGTTCACCAAACCCGCCATTGAGTGTATTATCGAAAACTACACCCGTGAAAGCGGTGTGCGTGAGTTGGAAAAGAAAATCAGCAAAATCATGCGCAAAATCGCATTGGAAATTGCCAGCGACAAATTTACCAGCCAGCACGAACTGAAACCGGAAGACATCAAAAAATACTTAGGCACACCTGAATATTCGCGCGACAAATACCAAGGAAATGAATATGCCGGCGTGGTGACCGGACTGGCATGGACTGCCGTGGGAGGAGAAATCCTCTTTGTGGAAACCAGCCTGAGCAAAGGCAAGGGTGAACGACTGACCCTGACGGGAAATCTGGGTGATGTAATGAAAGAATCGGCCATGCTGGCACTGGAATACCTGAAAGCCCATTCATTCTTGCTTGACTTGCCAGATGGTATTTTTGAAAACTGGAACATTCACGTCCATGTGCCCGAAGGAGCCATACCCAAAGACGGACCGTCAGCGGGTATTACGATGGTAACCTCACTCGCATCAGCACTGACCCAACGGAAAGTAAAAGCCAACCTAGCCATGACAGGAGAAATTACTTTACGTGGAAAAGTACTTCCGGTAGGAGGTATCCGTGAAAAAATTCTGGCAGCAAAACGTGCTGGAATCACCAACCTCATCCTATGTGAAGAAAACCGGAAAGACATTGAGGAAATACAACCGCTCTATTTGAAAGGACTGACATTCCATTATGTGAAAGATATAAAAGAAGTACTTCAACTGGCACTGACAGACGAAAAAGTAACAGACGCTATCGACTTCGCTGCCATCATGAAAAAAGACAAAGAAAAAGAAAAGGAAGCCGAAACGCATACGACAAAATGAAATTTGAATTACAATATACAGACCCAAAATCGAATGCACGCGCCGGCCTGATAAAAACCGACCACGGGCAGATAGAAACACCTATATTCATGCCCGTGGGCACCATAGGCAGTGTGAAAGCCGTTCATTTGCGTGAACTGAAAGAAGATATCAAGGCTCAAATCATCTTAGGGAATACGTATCACCTGTACCTGCGTCCCGGACTGGAAGTTCTGGAAGCAGCCGGAGGCCTGCACAAATTCAACGGATTCGACCGTCCGATGCTGACCGACAGCGGAGGATTTCAGGTATTCTCCCTTTCGGGCATACGCAAGATGCGGGAAGATGGTGTAGAATTCCGTTCGCACATTGACGGGTCAAAACATCTTTTCACCCCTGAACGGGTAATGGATATCGAGCGTACTATCGGTGCCGACATCATGATGGCATTCGACGAATGTACACCCGGCACTGCCGATTACGAATACGCCCGTAAGTCAATGGAACTGACGCACAGATGGCTGGACCGCTGCATCACTCGTTTCAATGAAACCGAACCCAAGTATGGCTATAACCAATCACTGTTTCCCATTGTACAAGGGTGTGTATATACCGATTTGCGCAAACGTTCGGCAGAATATATCGCCTCGAAAAATGCAGACGGAAACGCCATTGGAGGACTCGCCGTGGGAGAACCAACAGAAAAAATGTATGAAATGATTGAAGTGGTCAATGAAATTCTCCCAACCGACAAGCCTCGTTACCTGATGGGCGTAGGCACACCGGTCAACATTCTGGAAGGCATCGAACGAGGAGTAGACATGTTCGATTGTGTAATGCCTACCCGAAACGGAAGAAACGGTATGCTTTTTACCAAAGACGGAATCATGAACATGCGCAACAAAAAATGGGAAAAAGATTTTTCTCCTATTGAAGCAGACGGTGCCTCCTATGTGGACACTATGTACAGCCGTGCCTACCTGCGCCACCTGTTCCATGCACAAGAACTGCTGGCGATGCAAATTGCATCCATCCACAACCTTGCTTTCTACTTGTGGCTGGTCAGTGAAGCCCGAAAACACATCATCGCAGGCGACTTCTCTACCTGGAAGCCAGCAATGATAAAACGAATCTCTACCCGCTTATAAAAAATACACACCGATGAAACTGACCGAAAAACTGAAATTAAGGACACGACTGCCGCATACAATGCCGAAAAAAAACATTGTTCCGACTGGATTGAAAAGTATCTTCCAGCAGAAATGGCTGAAACGTCTGGACCGATACATCATTGTCAAATTCTTGGGAACATACTTCTTTGCCATTGCCTTGATTATTTCCATCGCAGTAGTGTTCGACGTCAATGAAAACATCGACCGTTTCATCAACAACAAGGCTCCGCTGAAAGCCATTGTCTTTGACTATTACCTGAACTTCATTCCCTATTATACCAACCTGTTCAGCCCATTGTTTGTCTTCATTGCCGTAATATTCTTCACCTCAAAACTAGCAGAGAACTCGGAAATCATCGCGATGTTTTCTACCGGCATGAGCTTCAAGCGACTGATGGTACCTTATATGATTTCGGCTGCTATCATTTCAGCTGTCACTTTTGTGCTAGGTACAGAGGTCATCCCTACTGGGAGCGTCACACGACTGAGATTTGAAGAGCTCTACAAGAAGAAAAAATCAGCAGATTATGCACGAAATATCCAACTGGAAGTAGACACAGGAGTGGTAGCCTATATGGAAAGGTACGAAAACTACAACAAAACAGGCTACCGCTTCTCGCTCGACAAGTTCGAAGACCACAAATTAGTATCACACCTCACAGCACGCCGCGTGACATACGATACCGCATCGTACCACAAATGGATCATCCGCGACTACATGATCAGGGAAATGCGTGGAATGAAAGAAGTTATCACACGGGGAGAACGTCTTGACTCCATCATTAAAATGGAACCGCAAGATTTCCTCATCACACGCGGCCAGCAAGAAACAATGACCAGTCCACAACTGCGCGAATATATCCGGAAGCAGAAACAACGGGGATTTGCCAACATCAAAGAATTCGAAGTGGAATACCACCGACGGATAGCTATGTCGTTCGCTGCCTTCATCCTAACAGCCATCGGGCTTTCACTTTCTTCGCGGAAGGTGAAAGGCGGAATGGGACTGCATTTAGGTATCGGACTGGCATTGAGTTTCTCATACATCTTGTTCCAAACCATATCAGCTACCTTCGCCATCAATGGCAATATGCCACCGGCCATTGCTGTATGGATTCCGAACATTTTATACTTGTTTATTGCTATCTACTTGTATCACAAAGCACCGAAATAAAGAGATAAACGTTATATGAATATTCACAAATAGCCCATACAGGAGCGTATACATACGCCCTGAAGAACAAATCAGGCAAAATGTGGATATTCATAAAACTCTCTATACATGGCTGAAGACAAAAGAAATAATATATGTTATGCAATGTTTTCTAATGACGCAATCAGCATCCATAATAGGCTAAAAAAATTATTCCCGTAAAACTGTATGAACTATATGCCGTCATGTGCTGATATGATGGAATTCTCTATAAATATATCTTTTACAGCCTGAAGCAGTTTCTCTTTTTCAAATTTCTTCAATTTGCCCGGATATTTTAAGGCCTTTAAAAATTCTATAAATGAAAGGGCTAAAAATTTGAGACATTCTTCTTTCGTAGTCAACTTAAAATAACCTTCGAAATCCACCACAAAATCTACCGTGAGGCATTTATACATTCTTACTTCAGGAGTTACAGAACCCCTAAATTTCAAAGTTTTATCCTCATAGTATTTAGGACGATGTGCTTGAAAGAATTGACTGAACTTAGGTGACAAGCATATAAGTCTTATACTTATTGTTTCCACTAAATCAGAGTTAACCCCAAGTAACCCTTTTGATAGTATGCTCTCAAATGCATAGAGAGCATCAGTATAGAAGCTAAAACTTGAAAGTTCTCTAGAAGTTACTATTCCTAATACTATTTCCATACTTTGTTATTTATAATAGAACAATATACAAATATAATCGTTTTTTCTTATTATATATAAGAGATGGTCTGCAGTCAGATATTTATTTGATAATAATTAGTATATTTGCTTGTAAAATAGTGCCACTTTAGTTAATGAATTGAAGTGGCCACAATTAAATACTATAAATCTTATGGAATTTAAAAACATTGTAAACGATTGGCAAAAACAGTACCCCATTTTGTCTCCATATACGCCTTCAACCTTATATGCAAAAGCAGATATAATTTTAATAGGGCTGAGATTAGATAAAGTGATGTCTGATACCTATCGGTTGATATTAGAAATTCTTCCTTTATGGGTACAAGAAAAAAGAAAAATCAGTATTCCTGCCTTTTTTGTAGAATTATTCGATAAAGATGGGAGACAATTTTTTATTAAATATCAATTGCATAAGTACTTATTTAAGGCAGCTGCCGAATGCGCAAATCAACAATTTGGTCTCATTTTGCGAGAGAGCATAAGGGTAAATGATATATTCCGGTTAATTGATTCTTTTTCATCCACTCTTAGACCCAAGCATAATCCTATTGACTGGCATCGCTTGTTTGAACTTAAATTAGCTTTGGCTTTCTATTCAGGTGAAGCAAATTTAATTGATACAGTAAAAGCAGAAATAGAAAAGGAAACGAAATATTGGAATGAAAAGGAATTTAATCACCTGTTTATGAAATCTATAAAAGAATGGAAAAGTGATTTATATCAGAAAATGGGAAATAGAGAAACGTTTATGAAACAAGTTCAGTTAAATCTGGATAATAAAAAAATATCCAAATTGAAGCAAATTCATATTTTATAGTGCCTTGAGAAACTGCTTTGAATCTATACAAAAAGTTTTTGGGACTTGATGTATTCGTTTCGTGTGTGCTTTGGGCAATAAATTCAAAACAGTTTCTGAGCATTCCAAACACCGCTTCTTCAATAACTTTATTGCCAACCCGCTTTCTGCCATAGCTGCATACTGCTTCTTTGAAAAGAAGCCCACCATTGACTTGTGTTTTGCCAATGACGGGCTACCGACTATGTTTTGAATTTATATCGAACTTACATTATGTCTATACTTTTCATAATACAAGCACCGCCTACAGCTATAAGCCAAGATACAAGCCGCATCGTCTCAGTCTATTTCCTGTTTCAAGCGTTCTACGTAAGCATCTATCCGGCGTAGTTCGGCGGGGATGTTGATGCGTTGCGGACAGTGGGGGCTGCATTGGTTGCAACCGATGCAATGGCTTGCCTGCCGCAACTTCGGGACACTGCGGTCGTAACCGACAAGGAAGGCGCGACGGGCACTCCGGTAGTTCGCATCCTGTGTGCTTTCCGGGATGTTTCCCTCATTCAAGCACTTGTTGTAATGGAGCAGGATGGCAGGTATGTCAAGCCCATACGGGCAAGGCATACAATATTTGCAGTCGTTGCAGGGAATGGTGTCGAAGCCCATCATCAGCGTGGCGGTTTCTTGCAGGAACGCAAAATCGTCTTCCGTCAGCGGCTTCAAGGGAGAGTACGTGCGCAGGTTGTCCTGCAAGTGCTCCATGCGTGTCATGCCGCTCAGCACGGTGTGGACGCCAGGCAGGCTTCCGGCGAAACGGAACGCCCACGAAGCCACGCTCCTCTCAGGCTCGCGCTGCTTGAGGCGGGCAAAGATGGTGCTGGGCACATTGGAAAGACGGCCGCCCAACAGCGGTTCCATAACGACGGCAGGAATGTTCCGCTTCGCCAATTCGTTGTACAGATACTCGGCATCGGTGTTCCTCGGGTTGATTTGCTTGGCGTATTTCCAGTCCAGATAATTCAACTGAATCTGCACAAAGTCCCATTTGTATTCATCGTGCCGCGAGAGCAGGTAGTCGAACACCCGCACATCGCCGTGATAGGAAAAACCAAGATTGCGGATGCGTCCTGCCTTGCGCTCTTCCAGCAGGAAGTCGAGGATGCCGTTTTTCATGTAACGGTTCTCGAACTCTTCCATACCGTCACCCATGCCGATGCCGTGCAGCAGCAGGTAGTCCAGATAGTCTACCTGCAGTTCCTTCATCGAGTTGCGGTACATGGCGATGGATGCTTCCCGGCTCCAACTGGAGGGCGCGAAGTTCGACAGCTTGGTGGCGATGAAATACGAGTCGCGCGGGTGACGGCTTAGGGCGATACCGGTAGCGTGTTCCGACTTGCCCCGGCAATAGGCGGGCGACGTATCGAAATAATTCACGCCGTGGGCGATGGCATAATCCACCAGTTCGTTCACCATCTCCTGGTCTATCTCCTCATTCCCCTCACGGGCGCTGCGACCTCCCACAGAGGGCAGGCGCATCATCCCAAAGCCGAGCAGTGACACGCGGTCGCCCGTCGAAGGATTCGTGCGGTACGTCATTTCGCCCGTGGGTTCGGCTACAGCGGCAGCTTTCTTTTCGCTGTTGGCGCATGCCGAAAGTCCCGTGACAGCCACGCTTGCCGCACCCAGCTTGAAGAAGTCGCGGCGAGAGATATTTTTCTTCTGTTTCATTTTATTTCTTGTTTATTGATTCAACGATAATCTTAATCCTGCCGGATTGGGACTGACGACTGAGTCGACAGCGCTTCTCCTGACGGATTGATGCTGTCCCCGGCGGGGAAAGTGCTTCTCCTGGCGGATTGGGGCTGTCCCCGGTGGGGAAAGTGCTTCTCCTGACGGATTAGAACTGCCCCCGGATGTTCTTATAGCTCGCTGTGCATCGTATGTCCTTCCACATAGATGGCACTGAACGGTCGGGCAGGGCACAGGTTTTCACACGCGCCGCAACCGATACACCGCTCGGTATTGATGACCGGAATCTTGACGGAGTCCGGGTCACTGCTGTCCGAGGGAATCATCAGTATGGCTCCCGACGGGCAATGGCGGGCACAGTTGCCACAATCTACGCCATCGGTCAGCGGAATACAGTTCTGTTTTATCCATACGGCGTGACCGATGCGCGTGGACGATTTTTCGGCAACGGTTATCGGACGGATGGCTCCTGCGGGACAGACTTCGCTGCATCGGGTACATTCCGGACGGCAATAGCCACGCTCGTAGGACATTTCGGGCTGCATCAGTCTCGTCAGGTCGGTGGAGGGGCGGAGCACTCCGTTGGGACATACCGACACACAAAGTTGGCAAGCTGTGCAATGTCGGGCAAAGTCGCGTGCGCTCAAGGCTCCTGGCGGAACAATCGGTGTGGCACGTTTGGGTACCTTCTTGTCCTCGATGACTGCCAGTCCGCCGTCTACTTTCTTCTCCTGCGCATGGATTGCCGATGTAACGGCAAGCACGGCTGTGGCAGATAGAAAACTGCGGCGGGAAGCCCCCTCAACTCCCCCCGATGGGGAGCTTGGAGTTTCTATTTTAGAAGCCTCCCCTTCGGGAGAGGTTTGGAGAGGCTTGAGAGGTCTGAGGAGCTTAAGGCTGATGGCTCCGTGCCGGCACGTATCGATGCAATCCATGCACGCCACGCAACGGCTGTAATCCACGGTGTGTTCCTTTCCGTTGATGCACGCCGCCTTGCATTTTCGCGAACACAGTCCGCAAGCGTTGCATTTGTCCGTATCTATGGTAATCCGTAATAACGAGAAGCGGGAAAGGAAGCCGAGTATCGTCCCCACCGGACAAATGGTGTTGCAGTAGGTCCGTCCGTTGCGCCACGCCAATACACCTATTATAATAAAGGTGAGCACGGCAATGATAAATGTCGGCAGGCTTTTCATCCACACGTCCGTTTCGTAGAAGGCATAGCTGTCCGCCCGTTCGGCAACGTAGGCGAGCAGGTTGTTCCCCCAGCGGTATACAGGTGCAAACAGGTTGCTTGCAATCCTTCCGTATGAACTGTAGGGTGCGAGCAAGGCGACAACCGAACCTATCCCTGCAATCAGGGCAAGAATAAACAATGCCAGTACGCTGTAGCGCAACCACGATTTGGCAGGCGACCAAGAGAAACGGTATTTTTTCTTTTTCCGTCGTCCGCTTATCCATGAAATGACATCTTGAAATACCCCTAACGGGCAGATAACCGAGCAGTACACCCGTCCAAGGACAAGCGTCAAGGCGATGAGCAGCACGATGACGCCCACGTTCAGGGCGAGCACTGCAGGAAGGAATTGTATTTTTGCCATCCAGCCGAACCAGGCGTGCATGGTTCCCGTGAAGTCGAGAAACAACAGCGTGATGAGCGTAAAGAACAAAATGGCAAGTGTCAGTCTTATTTTTCTCAGCATATCGTCTTTGTTTTTATAGTTTCGGATGGTTTGCTTCCTTGATGCTCCACAGCGACACATGTTCGTTGCGGTAGCGGGCGTTGGGATTCACTTCCTTCATCTGCTTGAAGAGGATGGCTTTCTGCGGGCAGTTGTGGATGCAGGCAAAGCAGAACTCACAAGCGCCTTCCGTCTTTACGCCCGTGGATGTCAGTTCGTAATTGCCACGCGGACATACCTCGGTGCAGATTCCGCAGCCGATGCAAGCATCTGTGATAGTAAAGGCATCCTGGCTATGCAGCAGGAAACCCGTTTCCGGATTTACGCCCGATGCCTGCAGGAATCCGGCATGCTGTTGCCGTTCCAGTTCCGTCACCGGTTCGTGCCAACGGCGCTGTGCAGCCAGGTCGGTGCGGATGCGTTCCAGGTTTTCGGGGATGTGCTTGTCTATCTTGATTTGCTCGTTCATATCGAAGTTGGGTAGCCAGTTGTCCACCATAATCATCGTGGTGATGTAGTCGAAGGGACAGCCAGCCTTTCGGGAAACGTCGTCCCATATCTCGACGGAACTGCATTTGCGGTTGCCGTAGGTCAGGATAGCAAACTTGTATCCGGCTTCCAAGTGTACCTTTTTGATGAACTCCCGCACCATATTGGGCGGCATGTGCCCGTAGACGGGATAGACAATGCCGATTTCGTCTGCCTCGAACGTATAGCGGTCTTGCTTCACCAGTTGTGGGATACTGAGCAGTTCGGTGTGTTCGTCTGCCAGTTCGCGGGCTACATAGAGGCAGTTTCCTGTCCCTGTGAAATAGAGGATAATGCGTTTCTTTGTCTTGTTTTCGCACGCAGTCAGGGCTGGCAGCCCCATACAGGCGGCTCCTGCAACGAGCAGCCCCATCCGTTTGAGGGCGGAGCGACGGGAGATTGTTTCCATTGTATGCTTTTGTTTTTAATTGGTTTTCAGACATGGCAAAGGTACGGAACATACCCCGCCCTGACCATACACAGATTACAGAATATAGCACACATATTACAGAACGTCCCTGTTCGAACACGGAACGGTAAACCCATTTCACCGAATCTTATACCCATTTTACTGAAAGGTCTTCCGTGATATGCTGTCTTTCAGAAGATTTCCGTATTTTTGAGCAATCAAATTAAAGTGTGAACAAGTATGGGTGAAATATTGGATTTGAAGACGATACATGACTACAACAAGTTTCTCGGTCTGGAGACACTGAACCCGCTGGTGGGCTTCGTCGATTTCTCGAAAGTGGAAGTACTGAAGCATCGTTGCAAATGCTTTGGCTTCTATGCCATTTTCTTGAAAGAGAAAATTCATGGACCTATTACCTACGGACGCAGCAAATACGACTATCAGGAAGGTACACTGGTGTTTATCGCCCCCGGACAGGTGGGTGGCATCAACGACAACGGCGAAACACTACATCCGCAAGGTTATGCCCTACTGTTTCATCCCGACCTTATCCGAGGAACATCATTAGCTCATAAGATGAAAGATTACACATTTTTTTCTTACGAGGCAAACGAAGCCCTGCATATGTCCGAGCGTGAGCGGCAGACTGTTTTCAACTGTTTTAATGAGATACAGGAAGAATTACGGCACGTCATCGACAAGCACAGCAGGAGCATCATTGTTTCCAACATCGAAGTCCTGCTCAACCATTGCCTTCGGTTCTATGACCGTCAGTTTGCTACCCGCGAAGCCATCAATTCGGATGTCCTCACCCGCTTCGAAGCCTTGCTGGGCAGTTACTTTGACTCTACTAAACCGGAAGAACTTGGGCTGCCGTCCGTTGCCTGGTGTGCCGACCAGCTTCACCTCTCCGCCAATTACTTTGGTGACCTTGTAAAGAAACAGACGGGCAAGTCGGCTATCGAATACATTCATCTCGCTGTCATCAGCAGGGTGAAAGACCGCCTGCTGGAAACGAACAAGACCGTCAGCGAAATTGCCTACGAAGTGGGATTCCAATATCCGCATCACCTGAGCCGGCTGTTCAAAAAGGTGGCTGGGTGTACACCGAATGAGTATCGGATGCAAGGAAAGATAGGATGAATCCGGCTGTAACTCCAGCCTATTTCATACAACCTGACCTAAATCCGAATGCCCATCCAGAGGTTTCCAGTAATCCTCTTTTCAACATACATCAACTGCGTGACAAGATGCATTGCAGTCCTTGCCCAGTCCCAGTACTAGTAGGACTGCAGTCCTACTAGTACTGGGACTGGCAAAGCAGTTAACTGCCTTTACCGACATCTCCATATATTTAACCAGAGTCAATGCCGTTCAAAGAAAAGGAGTTGAAGCGGACTATTTATCCCGAAGTACCTCCACGGGAGAATATGCACTGACCGGACGGAGCAGGTCACTCCTGCCCCATCTCAATGCATTGATAGAATGGGCGATGGAAAACAAGGACGCCATTCTGACAGACCGGCAAAAAGCGATGGAAAGGAAATGAATCCGTATCAAAGCCCGAGCACAGCCTTCTCTATCCAATATACCAGAATACCTGCCACGTAACCAATGAAAGCAATCCATGTGATACGCTTCATGTACCAACCGAAAGTGATTTTCTCCAGTCCCATCACCACTACTCCTGCAGCCGAACCAATGATGAGCATCGAGCCACCCACGCCCGCACAGTATGCCAGAAGCTGCCAGAAAATACCATCCTGCGCCATATCGCCAGCATCGGCCATCGGATACATCCCCATACAGCCTGCCACAAGGGGTACATTATCAACGATGCTGGAAAGTACACCGATGATGCCGGTGATGAGATAATGGTTGCCATCAAAAGTTTCATTCAATCCCTGTCCCACAATGGACAGCACACCGATTTCCTGCAGACATGCTACCGCCATCAAAATGCCCAGGAAAAAGAGAATGGTGCTCATGTCGATGCGCGAGATAATATTCGACACGCGCTTCTGCGTACTCTCGTCATGCTCTGGATGACTGCGGTAAAACAATTCGGTCACCACCCACAACGCGCCGAGCACCAACAGAATGCCTACGAAAGGAGGTACATGGGTAATCGACTTGAAAACGGGCACAAAGACCAGTCCCCCCACACCAATCCAAAATACCGCCTTACGCTGAAACCCGGTCAGTCCACTGCCCATGGAAACCGTGCCTGCATCAGTATCTGCCGACACGTTCCCTTTAAGCGAAAATGAAAGGATGTATGCTGGAACGACTATCGAGACAAGCGAAGGGACAAACAATTCCTTAATGACCCCTGCCGCTGTAATCAGACTTTTGTTCCAAAGCATAATGGTAGTCACATCGCCAATGGGCGAAAAGGCTCCACCCGAATTGGCTGCAATGATAATGAGCGAAGCATAAATCAGACGATCCCTGCGGTCGTCAATAAGCTTGCGGAGAATCATCACCATCACGATGGCAGTAGTCATATTATCCAGAATAGCCGAAAGGAAAAAAGTCATAATGGTAATGCGCCACAACAACGCCCGTTTGCTCTTTGTCTTCAGCATGTCGCGCACAAAATTAAAGCCGCCATACTGGTCGACGGTCTCCACGATGGTCATTGCCCCCATCAGAAAGAACAAGGTAGTGGCGGTACTTCCCAAATGTCCTTCAATAACCGAGCCTGCTGCTGCAGCCACGGCATCGGGCAAGATACCTGCCGGGAAATTGCCCGGATCGAACATATAAAGTGTCCAACAAACAACCAACATCAGCAAGGCTACAGCTGCCTTGTTGACTTTGGTCAGTGTTTCCAAAGCGATACATAAGTATCCAATTACAAATACAATTATGATTGTAACAGTTAAGGTTGACATTGAATGTTATTTTTAAGATTAATATTTATTTTTCAGCAAGAGCCTGACAGGCGAATGCCGCTGCCGCTATAATTTCCACAAGCACAAATGTACAAATTATTCTTCAAATTACCTAACAGCCTGTGACATTCTAGACTATAAGGCTTTTACTCTCCAACAGGCAGTCAGCACAGCTGTCTGACTCCGGAAGACGTCTTTGCAAAATGCCCGAAGCTTGAAGGCATGCCGACCACCTGCTACAGATGCCACTGCCACATCACCGTGCCTCCAGCGACATGCTGTCAATCTTCACCACCTGATAAACACTGGGATAGGAAGCGGCAAAGCCTTCATCCGACTTTCCCGCATCAATCACTTCCAGTTCGGCATACACCGGTTTCCCATTCTTAATTCCTCCTGTCAGTTTATCATACGCTTCCAGCAATTCGCCAGTCTTATCAATCACCCAATAGGAAACCGTGTCACCGTCCGGCGTAAACGAACGTGTCTCATGAGCAAGCACCAAAGTGCCCACAGTACGAAAACTGGTTTTCTTCGCCGGCGTAAGTTCTGCCATAGGTACGCTTCTGCCCCCTTGCCCATTGTTTCGGACATACCTCATGACAAGTGTCCCTCGTTTTAAGAACAGACTGTCTTGTGTCAGCCCTGCTATTTCAAGCGTGTCCGAAAAAGGTATGGTAACACCGTTGCCGATACTCTTTCCCGAAAGAACAAGCTTATCACCTTCCTGTTTCCACGACTCATACTGTAAAGTGGCCATATTAACGGAAGAAGCCTTACCACCCTCTTCCAATTTGAAGCCCTGTACGCTGTTTTCCATCCCAGGGACAGGTTCCACCCACGTTCCTTCCATCTGGGGCAAATCGCCGCATGACACCAGTAACCCTGCCAAGCACACCAGGGAACTCGCTCTCCATAAACAATTGTTTCGTTTCATAGTTTCTCTAAAATTAGAATATTCATACAAAAATAAGCGAAATATACCTGAAGCGCAACGTTCCTCCCTTAAGAATCGCTAAATCTTCCAGCAAACTTTCCCAGGAAGATACCTCAGAAGAATCTTTTCAAAACGTTGTGTTTTTTCCCTGTTTACATGACATAAATGCGCATGTTTTCCGGAGTAATCTCACAAGTTTTTTGTAAGTTTGCACCCATATTAATCTAATTTACTAAAATCATCCAAACACTGATAATATGGGAAACGAACTTCTGCGTTCCAACGAACGAATCTTGGCCATTGACGCTCTGCGCGGATTTGCCGTCATGGGAATCATCCTGCTGCACAACATCGAGCATTTCAATTATTATTCATTTCCGGAAGCAACCTCCCCTCTGCTTGCCAGCCTCGACAAGCATTTATGGGACATGCTGTTCTTTCTTTTTTCCGGAAAAGCCTATGCTATTTTTGCCCTGCTGTTCGGCTTCACTTTCTACTTGCAGAGCCACAACTGTGAAAAGCGTGGGCAAGACTTCCGAAACCGCTATATGTGGAGACTACTGCTACTGCTTGGCTTCGGATTTATCAACGCATCTTTCTTTCCCGGTGAAATACTGGTGCTTTATGCCTTGCTTGGATTTGTATTGGTTCCAGTACGCCACCTCTCCGACAAAACTGTGGCATGGATAGCATGTATCCTGATGTTACAACCTCTGGAGTGGTGCAAAGTTATCTATGCATGCTTCTTCCCTGATGCCAACCCCCAACAGATGATTTACTCGCTGACCGAAGTTTATCCGCAAATGAAAGAGTCATCACTTTGGGAACTGATAAAGGCAAATTTAGTAACTGGACAACTTGCCAGCCTGAACTGGGCATGGTGCTACGGACGTGTGTTTCAGACAGCATCGCTTTTCATGGCAGGTATGCTGCTGGGAAGGAAAGGACTGTTCAGGCTTACTGACGAAACACACGGAAAGGTGATGCATTTTTGGCTACGGGTCGGCATTGCGGCACTACCTAGTGCGGTAGTACTTTACTACCTAAAAGACTTCATCTATTCCCAAATAGCGAACCCCTTCATGAAAGCATCAATGGAAACCATCTGGAATTCGTGGTATAACTTGGCATGCATGTTGGTGATGGTCAGTGCATTCCTACTCCTGTACTGGACAAACAAAGGGAAAGTACAACAACTGCTTGTACCCTACGGCAAAATGAGTTTGACCGACTATATCTCACAATCTCTCATCGGAAGTTTTCTTTATTACGGCTACGGACTGGGGCTACACCGTTATTGTGGAACCACATACAGTCTGCTCATCGGTATTGTGTTTTTCTTACTCCAGCTACTCTTTGCACACTGGTGGTTCCGACACTTCAAACGAGGACCTCTAGAGACCATTTGGCATAAACTGACATGGATACATGCCAAACGCAAATAATCCACTTATACCCCGAACGTAAAAGAGAGAAATATACACTAACGAAAGGTGCGCCAAAACAAAAGTCAACTTTCATTTTATCACCCAAGATGCTCATTTCCCATGGGAATGGGCATTTTGGGTGACATTTTTTAATAGAATCAGCACACGATAAATTTAAACAGCTTCTAACAAAGTAAAAGAATCGGAATATAATAAACAATGAAAGTCTAGAATATGAAAGTAGGAAGAAAACGACTTCGTTTTCTTCCTACCCGATTGCCTATATGTTGTTGTGTAATTATTGAGCTAACTCTTTTTCCAAAGCATCGTATTCAGCCTTGTTCAGTTTCCAATAGATATTTAACAAAAATTGTCCCCAAAGTTGTTTGTTGTCCGGTTTCAGTTCTTTTGCCTTTTCGTAATTAGGAACAGCCTTTTCATACAATTCCTTAATTTTTGCCTCGTTTGCGGCATATTTAGGATCATCCATTGATATTTTACTATTTTCTTCTACCAACTCTTGAGCCGGGAAAAAATAACAATTACCAATCTGTGAATATGCTTCCCCTACAAAACCATCATTTTTAGCAATAAGTGAATTAAAGGTTGCGATGGCATTATCATAATCCTTCTTTTCATATTGCAGGACACCTTTTACATACAAAAAGTACGGAGTTTCATTTTTTGCCAGAATAGCATCAATTTCACTCAGCGCTGTATCAACTTGCCCTTTTTGGATATAATAGTCCATTAAGTTACCGATAAAATATTCCTGAGTCGGGAATTTTTCAGATCCTTCTTTAATAACTTCCAGCCATTTTACCGAATCTGTCTGTTCACCTTTTCCATAAGCTTCGGCTAAACACATCAACGCGCGATAGCCTTCTTCCTTATGCGTCTTACCGATAGTAGCATATTTGATAACAGCAGCTTTGTCATCCAATGAATTGGCCGCCAATGCTGCGTAGCAGGCGATTAACGGGTTCAACGTGTCGTTCTTCACTGCTTCTTCTTCAGCAAACATCGGATTTTGCGAAGCGTCTACATACAGACCAAAATACTTCAGTGCATCTGCATAGTTTCCGCTATTGTAAGCCTCAGAACCACCATTTGTCAGATTCGGGCGTACGGCTGCCAATGTTTTGGCAAGTTTTTTTCTCAGTTTCGGTTTTTTCAATTCACCACTTTGCACTTTAGCCTGTTCTACCTCATCGCACTTGGTGTAATATTCAAACATTTTCGCCAGACTGTTATACAATTTGGCAGTGTCTGCCTGTCCGCCGGGAAGATACAGCTTCATGTTCTCATCATCATAGATGGCTTTTTGGAAATCACCAGCCAGTTTCCACGTTTCAGGATCATTGGCAGTAGAAGGATCAACCAAAGCAGGTTCAATAATTTGAGCCGCCTTAACAGGATCGCTTTTTGCTGATTTTGCTTCTTTCACAACACTTTCTTGTGCCGACACAGCACATACGGTGAAGAAGAGAGCGGTAGTCAATAAAACTTTTTTCATAATTTTAAAAATTTAGATAATACAAACTATTGTTTATTTACGTGTTCTTTATTCTTCTGTCGGGTTATCGCTTGAAGAAGCATTTCCCTCTTCATTATCCAGTGGCTCGTTCAACGCCTCTTCTGCATCAGCGGCAGAATCAGCTTCTGAATTGACCTTGCAAACCGAACCGATGCTGTCATTACGTTTACCTAAATCGATTAAACGGACTCCTTGTGTAGCACGGCCCATGATTCGTACATCTGCCACTCTCAACCGAATCGTAATACCTGACTTATTGATAATCATCAAGTCATTTTCATCAGTCACAGATTTTATGGCCACTAATTTACCGGTTTTTTCGGTAATATTCAAAGTCTTTACACCTTTTCCGCCACGATTGGTCTTACGATAATCTTCAATGTCGGAACGCTTGCCATATCCATGCTCAGAAATGACCATTATCGTTTCTTTCTGCGGGTCTTTGATACAAATCATTCCTGCTACTTCATCTTGTCCGTCCTCGTCAAGGGTAATGCCTCTCACACCTGTAGCAGTACGTCCCATCTCACGTACAGCTGTTTCATTAAACCGGATGGCACGTCCGTTACGGTTGGCTATGACGACTTCATTGCTTCCGTTGGTCATACGCACTTCGATAACGCGGTCGTCTTCACGGATGGTGATAGCATTCACACCGTTTTGCCGCGGACGCGAATATTGTTCGAGCAATGTTTTCTTGATGACTCCCTTCTTGGTGCAGAACAATACGTAATGACTGTTGACAAATTCGGTGTCGTTTAAATTTTTCACACGCAAATATGCGGTAACCGTATCATCCGAATCAATATTCAACAAATTCTGAATAGCACGCCCTTTTGAAGTTTTGTTGCCTTCGGGAATTTCGTATGCCTTCAGCCAATAGCACTTTCCTTTTTGAGTAAAGAACAACAAAGTATTGTGCATCGTGGCCGGATAAATATGTTCGATAAAGTCTTCATCACGTGTCTCGCTTCCTTTTGCTCCTACTCCTCCACGATGTTGCGTGCGGAAGTCGGCGAGCGGTGTACGTTTGATATATCCCATGTGTGAAATTGTAATTACCACTTCATCATCGGCATAAAAATCTTCCGGATTGAATTCTTCAGACGAATAGACAATTTCCGAACGGCGCTTATCCCCATATTTTTCTTTCACCTCAATCAGTTCGTCCTTGATGACTTTCTTGCATAACTCATCATTCGACAGGATTTCCTCGAAATAAGCGATCTGCTTCATCAGTTCTTCATATTCGGCGTGCAGCTGTTCCTGAAGCAATCCGGTCAATTGACGAAGACGCATTTCCACAATGGCACGTGCTTGCACTTCACTCAACTGGAAACGGTCCATCAGATTGGTTATAGCTTCATTGGGAGTTTTAGCAGCACGAATGATACGAATCACCTCATCTATATTATCGGAAGCGATGATAAGACCTTCCAGGATATGCGCACGTTCTTTTGCTTTACGCAAATCGAATCTGGTCCGACGGATGACAACTTCGTGACGATGCTCCACAAACAGACGAATCAAATCCTTCAAACTTAACAAACGGGGACGGCCATGTACCAATGCAATGTTGTTTACATTAAACGAACTTTGCAAATCGGTCATTTTAAACAATTTGTTTAAAACGACATTTGCATTGGCATCACGTTTTACATCAATCACGATACGCATTCCTTCGCGATCGGTTTCATCATTAATATAAGAAATGCCGTCCAGTTTCTTCTCGTTGACCAGCGAGGCTATCTTTTCGATTAACTCTTTCTTGTTTACATTGTACGGAATTTCTCTGACAACGATTTTATCGTGCGTCGGATGTGACTCTATTTCCGCCTTGGCACGCATCACAATCCGTCCACGACCTGTTTCATACGCTTCACGGACACCGCTTATACCATATATATATCCTCCTGTCGGGAAATCAGGCCCTTTAATGTATTTCATCAGACCGTCGACATCAATATCATTGTCATCGATGTATGCCACACAGGCATCGATCACTTCCGACAGGTTATGAGTCGGCATATTCGTTGCCATACCTACGGCAATACCCGATGCACCATTTACGAGCAAATTGGGAATACGTGTAGGCATAACGGTAGGCTCTTGTAACGTATCGTCAAAGTTATTGGTGAAATCAACAGTTTCTTTATACAAATCCTGCATCATCTCCTCCCCTATTTTTTTCAGGCGGGCTTCAGTATAACGCATGGCTGCAGGACTATCACCATCAACAGAGCCGAAATTTCCCTGTCCGTCTACCAGCGGATAACGCATGGCCCAGTCTTGAGCCATGCGCACCAATGCACCATAAACGGAAGAATCGCCATGTGGGTGATACTTACCCAACACCTCACCTACGATTCTGGCAGCTTTTTTATAAGGTTTGTCTGATGTATTGCCCAATTCCATCATTCCATAAAGGATACGGCGATGAACAGGCTTAAATCCATCTCTCACATCAGGGAGGGCACGCGCTACGATTACCGACATAGAGTAATCGATATACGACTTTTTCATTTCCTCCTCAATGTTGATTTTTATGATTCTGTCTTGTTCTTGCATTGAAACAAATTAAAAATTAATATTACTTTTTCATCCGTTAAAAATCACGCTAAATTACGACTTTTTGTTGAATTGGCAAAACAAAATCGTCAAGTTTTAGAAAATGCATTGAAAACAAACCGCTTATACAAGCAATGGATGGCACAAAAAACGTCATCGGCACTCATCATCTGACACGTTTGTCACGAAGATATATCCGTCCGGCCACAAAAACAGCTTCACAAGCGGAAGAATATATATTAGATGGCCAAAGGAAGTATGTGCTTGCATAATTGCAAGGCATAAGCACAAGTGTGGCACAGATTTTGTAAAATAAACAAGGAAAAGCAAGATTATATATAAATATAATGTTATCTTTGCAAAGACATGATATACTAACAACTATTCCGAAAGGGAGGAAAAGAGACTTTATGAATAACCAATTTACACAACGGGTTTCTGACGTTATCCAATACAGCAAAGAAGAGGCCAACAGACTGAGAAATACCTGCATCGCCCCCGAGCATCTGCTTCTAGGACTGATAAGGGAAGGGGAAGGGAAAGCTGTACACATCTTGGAAAGCTTATATGTCAACCTTCAGAAAGTAAAAGAAACACTGGAAGAAGAATTGCGCATGTACTCGGATATGTCAGATACTTACTCTGATAATATCACGTTCAACAATCAGGCATCTAAGATATTAAAGATGAGCATACTGGAAGCCCGTTTTTTAAAATCCCAAATTGCCGATACCGAACACATGTTGCTGGCAATTATGAAAGAAGACCACAATAAAGCATCTCAGACATTGGAAGAAAACGAAGTAACTTACCAGAAAATACTAGACAAACTAGTACCAAAGACTGAACCGCAAAGCGGATTGGACTTCGGAGAAGAAGAAGACGAAGAAGATGAAAACATCCGGCACCAAAGTTCTAATAGCGGACGCGCATCTTACCCTTCTGATTCTCAAAAGACAACACAAACCAGACAGCAAAAACCGGACAATAACACACCGGTTCTGGACTCTTTTGGCACAGATATGACTCAACTGGCCGCAGAAGGAAAGCTGGACCCCGTCGTTGGACGTGAAAAAGAAATCGAACGACTGGCACAGATTCTGAGCAGACGCAAGAAAAACAATCCGATTTTAATAGGCGAACCAGGTGTAGGCAAATCAGCCATTGTAGAAGGGCTTGCCCTGCGCATCATAGAAAAAAAAGTGTCGCGCATCTTGTTTGGGAAACGGGTCGTGGCTCTTGACATGACTGCCATTGTGGCAGGCACAAAATACCGCGGACAATTCGAGGAACGCATCCGTGCTATTTTGAATGAACTGAAAAAAAACACAAATGTAATTTTGTTTATAGACGAAATACACAACATCGTGGGAGCCGGTTCGGCAGCCGGATCAATGGATGCAGCCAATATGCTAAAACCCGCGTTGGCACGTGGTGAGATTCAATGCATTGGAGCTACGACACTGGATGAATACCGGCAGAATATTGAAAAAGACGGTGCTTTAGAACGTCGTTTCCAAAAAGTGCTGGTAGAGCCTACCACTCCTGAAGAGACGCTTCAGATTCTGCGTAATATTAAGGATAAATACGAAGAGCATCACAACGTAACATATACAGAAGCCGCATTGGAAGCCTGCGTCAAACTGACAGAGCGTTACATTACCGACCGAAACTTCCCGGACAAGGCTATCGATGCCTTGGATGAAGCAGGATCGCGTGTACATCTGACCAACATTACGGTACCAAAAGAAATCGAGAATCAGGAGAAGATGATAGATGAAGCACGGATGCACAAAACCGAAGCAGTGCGAATGCAAGATTTTGAATTGGCTGCAAGTTTTCGTGACCGTGAAAAATCATTGTCCGAAGAACTGGAAACAATGAAAGCGCGGTGGGAAGAAAGTTTACGTGAAAACCGGGAGAAAGTCGATGATAAACAAATCGCAGACGTCGTTTCTATGATGTCGGGTGTCCCCGTGCAACGCATGGCACATGCCGAAGGCAATAAGCTGAGAGGCATGAAAGATGAATTGCTTTCAAAGGTCATTGCGCAAGACAAAGCTGTAGAAACATTGGTGAAAGCCATCCAACGTAGCCGCATGGGACTGAAAGACCCCAACAAGCCAATCGGTACTTTCTTATTCCTAGGACCGACCGGCGTGGGCAAGACTCATCTGGCAAAAGAATTGGCAAAAGAAATGTTCGGATCGGCTGATGCGCTCATCCGGATTGACATGAGCGAATATATGGAGAAATTTACAGTATCACGTTTGGTTGGAGCCCCTCCGGGCTATGTCGGTTATGAAGAAGGAGGACAGCTGACAGAAAAGGTACGCCGTAAACCCTATTCCATCGTTTTGCTTGATGAGATAGAAAAGGCACATCCTGATGTATACAATTTACTGCTACAAGTAATGGATGAGGGAAGACTGACAGATAGCTACGGCCGGACTGTTGATTTCAAAAACACGGTTCTTATCATGACCTCAAATATCGGCACACGGCAGTTAAAGGAATTTGGCAAAGGCATTGGTTTTGCAGCCCAGACCCGCAATGACCAGGATGACAAAGAATATTCGCGCAGCGTTATCACCAAAGCCTTAAACAAATCATTCGCCCCCGAATTCATTAACAGGTTAGATGAAATTATTATGTTCGACCAATTAGACCTGAATGCTTTGCAGAAGATTATCGACATCGAATTGAAAGGTTTGTATAGCCGAATGGAAAACCTTGGATATAAGCTGGAAATCACCGACGATGCCAAACGGTTTGTAGCATCAAAGGGATATGACGTTCAATTTGGAGCACGTCCGCTGAAGCGTTCTATACAAAACAACCTGGAAGATGGAATAGCCGAATTACTGCTAAACCAAGAAACGCAGACGGGGGATACCATTCGGGTAAGCACAGAGGCTGATAATAAAGCACTGAAAATCGAGCTTGTCCGGCCATAAGCATCAGAGCAAGAAAACAAGAATACAGACAAAATGTCAGACGGATGCCGTCTGGCATTTTTTTTGTCAGTACTGAAATGGATTTTTGATTATCATTAAAACTATAATTATATGCAAAAAGGTAATATTGGGGTTACAACAGAGAACATATTCCCCATCATCAAAAAGTTCCTGTACAGCGATCACGAAATTTTCCTGCGTGAACTGGTGTCGAATGCTGTTGATGCTACTCAAAAGCTGAAGACGTTAGCTGCTACAGGCGATTTCAAAGGAGAATTGGGTGACTTGACCATTCATGTCAGTGTGAATAAGGAGCAAGGTACCATCACCATTTCCGACCGTGGATTGGGACTGACTGCCGAAGAAATCGACAAATACATCAACCAGATTGCTTTTTCGGGAGCCAACGATTTTCTTGAAAAATACAAAAACGACGCGAATGCCATCATCGGACATTTCGGGTTAGGTTTCTATTCAGCCTTTATGGTTGCCAAAAAAGTTGAACTCATTACCCGTTCTTATAAAGAAAATGCCCAGTCTGTAAAATGGACATGCGATGGAAGTCCAGAGTTCACACTGGAAGATGCCGAACGGAATGACCGGGGTACCGACATTATTTTACACATTGATGATGACTGCAAGGAGTTTATCGAGGAATCACGCATTCAAAACCTGCTGACCAAGTACTGTCGTTTCTTGCCTGTTCCGGTAGCTTTCGGAAAGAAAAAAGAGTGGAAAGACGGCAAACAGGTAGATACAGAAGAAGACAATGTCATCAATGACACTTGTCCTATTTGGACCAAGAAGCCAAGCGAATTGAAAGACGAAGATTATAAGAAATTCTACCGCGACTTGTATCCAATGTCAGACGAGCCACTATTCTGGATTCATCTGAACGTAGACTATCCGTTTAACCTGACCGGTGTGCTGTATTTCCCGAAAATTAAAAGCAACATCGAGTTGCAACGGAACAAAATCCAACTCTATTGCAACCAAGTATACGTAACCGACTCTGTAGAAGGAATCGTTCCTGACTTCCTGACCTTACTGCATGGCGTAATCGATTCACCGGACATCCCGTTAAACGTATCACGCTCGTACTTGCAAAGTGATTCGAACGTGAAAAAGATTTCTACGTATATCACAAAGAAAGTAGCCGACCGTCTACAGTCTATCTTCAAAAACGACCGCAAAGAATTTGAAGAAAAATGGGACGATTTGAAAATCTTCATCAATTATGGTATGCTGACGCAAGAAGATTTCTATGAAAAGGCAAACAAGTTTGCCCTCTTCAAAGATACGGAAGGCAAGTACTACACATTCGACGAATACCAGACATTGATAAAAGACAACCAGACCGACAAAGAAGGCAACCTGATATACTTATATGCTAACAATATCGACGAACAATATACGTATGTCGATACAGCTAAGAACAAGGGCTACAGCGTATTGTTACTTGACGGGCAACTGGATGTCCCGATGGTCAACATGTTGGAACAGAAACTTGAAAAAAGTCGTTTCACACGTGTAGATAGTGACGTGATTGACCGTCTGATTGTAAAAGAAGACCAAAAAGGAGAAGCATTAGCAGAAGACAAACGGCAGATATTGGCCACAGTATTCAACGGACAACTGCCCAAACTGCAAAAAACCGAGTTCCATGTAGAGACTCAACCCATGGGCGAAACTGCCGCTCCGATTGTCATCACACAATCAGAATACATGCGCCGTATGAAAGAAATGGCAAACATCCAGCCGGGCATGAGCTTTTACGGTGAAATGCCGGATATGTTCAATCTGGTTCTGAATAGCGACCATAAACTCATCAAACAAGTTTTGAATGACACAGAATCGGCTTGTGCCGAACAACTGGTTCCTGTAGAAGGTGAAATCGCCACATTGAAATTGCGTGAAGGAGAACTCCGTAAGGCTCACGAAGGCAAGAAAGACGAGGAAATCCCGACAGCAGAAAAAGATGAATTGAAAGATATCGACAAGAAACTGGACGAAAAGAAACAAGAAAAAGACAGCATTATCAACCGGTATGCAACAGATAACAAGATTGTTCACCAACTTATCGACTTGGCTTTGTTGCAAAACGGAATGCTGAAAGGCGAAGCGTTAACGAACTTCGTGAAACGTAGCGTTGAATTGATTTAAAGATGTTTCCATCAAATTGATATTCTTCTTTTAAGAAAAATCGCCCTACACATACATCTTTATATGTGTAGGGCGCATTTTTTATTGCAATTGCGTGCCATCGAATCCGATTTTCACGTAAATATCATTCGGTTCATTTTCAATTTCCACATCAAAATAGTCACCGTTAATACCGCCTGGCATATCTACGCGGTCAACATCTTCTACCTGTCTTCCTCCTGCAATATTACTAATGGTTTCACGTACAGCTTGCGGAATGACATCAGTAGCCGATGGATTGAAGTAATAATTTTCCACATTAAATTCTGTACGAAGCCATTCTCCTTCCTGCGAATACCAGGCTTCCGCCTGCGTATTCAAGTCAAGTTCCCATTCTGCCACTGTCCCATTGAAAAAGAAATCTGCCTTGTAATTTCCCCATTCAGCCTCCCATTCTACCCACTGTACATTGGGATATTGGCTTTGGAAGTTTTGCTGTACGGTTTGAGGAATATCCGACATTTTCAAATCATCGTCATCATCACAACTCTGAAACACGAATGCACCTGCAACAGCTAAAGCAGGCAACACATAAAATTTCCACTTATTTTTCATATTCTTGCGCTTTTATAAACTGAATTTGTTTTGATACGACAAAATTACCGAAGAATTCTGAAAAGATTCTGAATTCTTTTTCATTTTGCAAAAATAGACGATTTATTTCGGCTTAAAGTTTTTTTTATCTATCTTTGGCTAACCTAAAACAACTATAGATTATACGATGAATAAAATACATTTAATCCTGATATACCTTTTTCTATGCATCTTACCGATGAAGTCACAGAAAATCGGGTTAGTTTTAAGCGGCGGAGGAGCAAAAGGATTGACCCATATAGGTGTCATCCGTGCTTTAGAGGAAAACAATATTCCGATAGATTATGTGACGGGAACTTCGATGGGAGCTATTATAGGGGCACTTTATGCCATGGGTTACTCGCCCGATGACATGGAAAAATTATTGAAATCGGATGATTTCAAACGTTGGTATACGGGAGGAATGGAAGAAAAATACATATATTATTTCAAGAAAAATCCTCCAACCCCTGAATTTATTAATGTACGGGTTTCACTCAAAAATCCCCTTCACAAAGTAAAAGCCCAGTTTTTGCCTTCCAGTGTGGTTGATCCGCTGCAAATGAATTTAGCCTTCCTTCAACTCTTCGGTCAGGCCACAGCATCGTGTCACGGAGATTTCAATCAATTATTTATTCCCTTTCGCTGTGTGGCTTCGGATGTGTATAACAAACGTCCCATTATTTTCAGCAAAGGAGATTTGGGCGATGCCGTGCGTGCCTCAATGAGTTTCCCCGCCATGTTCAAACCCATCGAAATCGATTCTGTATTGGCATACGATGGAGGTATTTATAACAATTTCCCAACCAATGTCATGATGGATGACTTCCATCCTGACATTATGATAGGCAGTGTGGTTAGCTCTAATCCGGGAAAACCGAAAGAAGGAGACTTGATGGGACAATTGGAAAACATGATTATGCAAAAAACAGATTATTCCATCCCCGATTCGCTGGGCATTTTAATGACATTTAAATATACCGATGTCAACTTGATGGATTTTGACCGTTTTGATGAGTTGCATGATATTGGTTATAACCGGACTATCCAACTGATGGATTCGATAAAAATGCGTATATCACGCCGCGTCAATTATCGCCAGTTGGAACGGGAGCGCATTGCCTATAAAAACCGGATGCCTGAATTTCGCTTCCGCCGGATAGAAATCGACGGTGCCAATGAACAGCAAAAACGTTATATCCGCAAAGAGTTTCATTCTTCAGACAAGGAGGTGTTTACACTGGAAGATTTGCGAAAGGGATATTTCCGGCTGATGACCGATAACATGATTTCCGAAATTATCCCCCATGCCATATATAATGCCTCTGATCACACATTCGACCTGTACCTGAAAGTGAAAATAGAAGACGACCTTACCCTTCGTGCAGGGGGCAACGTAGGCTCAAACGGTTCTAACCAGATTTATGTAGGTGCTACTTATCAAAATTTGAACAACTATTCGAAAGAAGTATCTCTGGATGCACAGTTGGGACAGATATACAACAACCTGCAAGTCTCGGGACGGATTGACTTGCCTTCTCACCTGCCGACATCTGTCAGACTGATAGGTTCGCTTTCTTCTTTCGATTATTTCAAGCAGGAAAAGCTATTTACAAAAGGCAATTCACCTGTATTCAGCAAGAAACGTGAAAAGTTTGTGAAACTATTGGTGTCAATGCCTTTTCTTACACGGCAAAAGGTAGAATTCGGCATTGGATTGGGTGATTTACAAGATGAATATTTCCAAAAGAACGTCATTGATTTCAACAATGACCTGAATGATAAAAGTCATTATATGATTTTTGGCGGCTCGGTAGCACTTGAAGGAAACACATTAAATAGCCGCCAGTATGCTACGGCCGGACGGCGCGAACGTCTTGTTGCAAACATTTATACTGGCCGCGAACGCTATGAGGCAGGTTCTAGTGTAGATCCCTACAATGGAGACTATAAATACGAACAATCCTGGCTACAATTGTCGTATAAAATGGAACGTTATTATGCGCTATCGCCTAAATTTATATTAGGCAACTACATCCATGCCTATTATTCGTCACGAAACTTCAGCCATAATTATACAGCCACCCTAATGCAAGCAGGAGAATTTTCCCCCACCGCCCACAGCAAAATCACCTACAACGAAGCATTTCGCGCCAATCAGTTCATCGGAGCGGGTATTATGCCCATCTATCAGTTTACGCCAGTATTCCATGCGCGGGCAGAACTGTATGGATTTGCGCCAATCTTTCCGATACTCCGTGACGACCAGTCCCAAGCATATTATGGGAAATTATTCAGCCGAATAGAATATCTGGGGGAAATTTCTTTAGTAGTGAAACTACCCTTCGGTTCCATCAGTGCTTACGTAAATCATTATAGTTCACCGACTAAAAATTGGAATTTCGGTCTTACATTGGGTTGGCAGATATTCAATACACGATTCATAGAATAAAAAAACAGAAAAAAAATCGCTTCAAAATTTGCATATTATCCAAGAAGTATATACCTTTGCACCCGTCAAACAAAAAGAGATGGCCGCGTAGCTCAACTGAATAGAGTAGCTGACTACGGATCAGCCGGTTACAGGTTTGAATCCTGTCGCGGTCACACTCTCAAGAATGACACGTGAAAGAATGGTCGCGTAGCTCAACTGAATAGAGTAGCTGACTACGGATCAGCCGGTTACAGGTTTGAATCCTGTCGCGATCACACTTCATGATAAATAGAATTTCCAATGATGGCCGCGTAGCTCAACTGAATAGAGTAGCTGACTACGGATCAGCCGGTTACAGGTTTGAATCCTGTCGCGGTCACACAAAAATCCATCTTCTTTCAGGAGATGGATTTTTTGTGCACCCCCACCCTTGTTCAATTCGAACCCAACCTGACACCGAGCCACTCAAACGAACATAAGTGATACGACTGACTCACTTATGTGAAACACCCGGGTTACTTATGTGAAACAGCCGACTCACTTATGTTCATCAAAAGACCTACTTGAATTGTTGTCTTTTCATGATCTCACATTTTATACCAAGCTACAGATATCCACATAACAAAAAAGAGCAATCTTTCACTATAACCTGTCGGTTATCAGTTTATAAGATTGCTCTTCTACAGGTACACCCTCAGGGATTCGAACCCTGGACCCACTGATTAAGAGTCAGTTGCTCTACCAACTGAGCTAAGAGTGCATCCATAACTATAAATGTCAAATCTCCCGTGCAAACTTTCCAGAAGTACACCCTCAGGGATTCGAACCCTGGACCCACTGATTAAGAGTCAGTTGCTCTACCAACTGAGCTAAGAGTGCGTTTCTTTCTCGTTTGCGGGTGCAAATGTACGACCTTTATTTGAATCTGCCAAACAATCACACACATTTTTTTCAAGAAAACTATATTTTCATCAAAAAGTATGTTTTTACATTCCATTTTTTACTTTTCATGCATGCATAATCACACTCATTATTTATCTTTGCATAATAAAAAAACAAAAACGTACATGCAGACAAGTGATAGTGTTGTAATCATACCAACTTACAACGAAAAAGAAAACATTGAAAACATTATTCGTGCAGTATTTACTTTAGAAAAATGTTTCCATATTCTTATCATCGATGACAATTCACCCGATGGTACAGCAAAGATTGTACACACACTCCAAAAAGAATTTCCAGATCGTCTTTTCATCATTGAACGAAAAGGGAAATTAGGTTTAGGTACTGCCTACATAACTGGATTTAAATGGGCCATAGCACATCAATACGACTACATATTCGAAATGGATGCAGACTTCAGTCACAGCCCGAATGATTTGCCACGCTTATATCAAGCATGTCATACCGAAGGATTCGACATTGCCATTGGTTCGCGGTATATCAGTGGAGTCAATGTGGTTAACTGGCCCATGGGAAGAGTGCTCATGTCATACTTCGCATCCAAATACGTAAGAATTGTAACCGGACTTCCGATTCACGACACGACTGCCGGATTCAAGTGTTACCGCCGGCATGCACTAGAAACCATTCCACTCGATAAAATACGTTTTAAAGGATACGCATTCCAAATTGAAATGAAATTTACAGCGTATAAATGCGGGTGTAAAATCAAAGAAGTGCCTGTCATTTTCGTCAATCGCGAATTAGGGACTTCAAAGATGAACAGCAGTATATTTGGTGAGGCTGTATTCGGAGTTATCCGTTTAAAATGGGACAGTCTGTTTAAGTCTTATCCCCAAATTTAAGAAGCTGTTTTGAATTTATCGTGCGATGATTTGGGATGAGTTTTTGAGGCATTTTCGCTTCTGTGATGAGGAAGATAGCGGGCTATCTGACGAAGAACAGGAGCGGAAAGGACCAAAAAATCGCCCAAAGCACACACGAAAACGGATACATCAAGCCAAGAAAAACTTTTTGGAGAAATTCAAAACAGCTTCTAAACGTTCATATATTTCCCAGTAAAGAAACATTCATCTGTGATTTTTTACTGGAAAGATACAGGCTCTTCATTTGAGAAACCTTTAATAAAAATATAAATATTATGCGGATTTGTATCAAAAATGCAACCATCGTAAACGAAGGAGAAAAATACGTTGGTACGGTCATTGTTGAAGATGAATTGATTTATGCGGTAATAAAAGGCAATCCTGAACCCCAAACAAAATGTGACAGAGTCATCGATGCCAACGGATATTACCTGATTCCGGGAGTTATTGACGACCATGTACATTTTCGCGAACCCGGTCTGACACATAAGGCTGATATAGCTACAGAAAGTTCTGCAGCTGCAGCAGGAGGTGTCACTTCTTTCATGGATATGCCCAACTGCAAGCCTCAGACCGTCACAATCGAAGCGTTAGAAGAAAAATTCAACCTTGCTTCACAAAAAAGCATTGTCAATTATTCTTTCTACTTTGGGGCAACCAATGACAACACTGATTTGTTTTCCCAATTAGACAAGACACGCGTATGTGGCATAAAACTCTTTATGGGAGCCAGCACAGGCAATATGCTGGTAGAAAAAAGAGAGTCATTGAAACGAATATTTCAAGCTGCTCCCATCTTAATCGCCACACATTGTGAGAATCCTGAAATCATTGAATGGAACACGGAACTTGCCAAAATGAAATTTGGAGAAGATCCCGACATCAAATACCATTCCCGTATCAGAAGCGAAGCAGCGTGTTGGGAATCGACGAAAGAAGCAGTACTTCTGGCACAAGAAACAGGAGCAAGGCTACATGTACTCCATCTCAGCACTGCCCGCGAGTTGAGCTTGTTTACGGACCTTCCGGTTTCGCAGAAACAAATAACGTCAGAAGCATGTGTTTCACATTTGATGTTCTGCGAAGACGATTACAGCAATTATGGGGCACGCATCAAATGTAATCCGAGTGTCAAGACATTCAAGGATCGTGAAGCTTTGCACCGGGCCTTACGCACAAACCTTATTGATGTCATAGCGACAGACCATGCCCCTCATCTGCTTTCGGAAAAAGAAGGGGGAGCACTAAAAGCAGCCTCCGGCATGCCATCCATCCAATTTTCACTGAATTGCATGATGGAATTGGTAAGACAAGGTATATTCACTATAGAACAAATGGTAAATAAAATGTGCCATACACCTGCTGATTTGTTCCAGATAGACAAACGAGGTTACATCCGCCCGGGCTATAAAGCCGATTTGGTTATCCTGAATCCGGAAGCAGAATGGACTGTTACCAAAGACTGCATATTGAGCAAATGCGGGTGGAGTCCGTATGAAGGCCAAACTTTCCATACAAAAGTGGAAAAGACATTTGTCAACGGGAATTTAGTATATACCGATGGACAAGTAAATGAAGCATATCGAGGAGAACCACTCCGTTTTAACCGATAAAAAAACGTATGAAAATTGCAAATACCACTGTCAGCTATACAATCCAGGATTTAGCCGGTTATATCAACTGGATCTATTTTTTCCATGCGTGGGGATTCCAGCCTCGGTTTGCTGCAATAGCAGACATAGCTGGATGTGACACCTGCCAGACGAGATGGGCGGCAAATTTTCCACAAACAGATACAGCTAAAGCTACCGAAGCCATACTTCTGTATAACGAAGCCCAACGCCTGCTGAGACACATGGATGAAAAGTGCAAGATACAGGCAATATACAGGCTCATGGATGCCAATGCTGATGGTGATGATTTATTACTAGACGGAACCAGGTTCCCTCTGCTCCGTCAACAGACACGGATACATCCCAACGCTCCATTTCTCTGTTTAAGCGATTTTGTACGTCCATTGTCACAAGGAATTGTCGATACGGTGGGGGCATTTGCCACCACCGTTGATAATACTTTTGAAAAAAGCTACGCAAACGATGCCTATCAGCACTTGCTTGTACAGACCTTAAACGAGCGTCTGGCTGAAGCTGCTGCTGAAAAACTACACGAAACCATTCGGAAAGAAATTTGGGGATATGCCAAAGACGAACATTTGACCCACAAGCAACTGCTGAATGGAGAATATCAAGGTATCCGCCCGGCAGTAGGCTATCCTTCACTTCCAGACCTATCGGTAACGTTTTTACTTAACACGCTGATTGACATGAACAAAATCGGCATCCATCTTACCGAAAACGGCATGATGCGACCACATGCATCGGTATGTGGACTGATGTTCGCACATCCACAATCACACTATTTTTCCATAGGAAAAATCGATGAACACCAATTGGCTGATTACGCGACACGACGAGGCATGGACAGCAATTATTTACGCAAATTTTTAACCGCCAATTTATAACAACATCCCGACTGATATGATTATATTACGCATTTCATTATTCTTCTTAATCTTGCTGTTATTGCCCGATTGGTATATTTACAGATTCCATATCAAGTATTGCGCAAAACAATGGATAAGAAAACTCTGGTGGATGCCAAGCATCTGTTTGCTGCTAGCCCTGCTTGTTTTTGTTTCTTTCCGCGACTCTTTTCAGCATGCTTTCGGCATTTACCTGATTGTAGCATTATGCATAGCTGTTCCCAAAATGGTATTCATGCTGTGCGACTTACTGATTTATCTTTGTAAAAAGTCTGTTCAATGCTTCATCAAGAAGCCGATGCCATTATCCATCGTACATTTATACAGACTTGCAAGAATCTGTATCCCGTCATCAGCAGCACTTATTACCTGCATTTACATCGTATTCGGGGCTGCTTTCGGAAAAGAGTTTTTCCAAGTCAACAAAGTCACTTTCATATCTCCCGACCTCCCCGATGCTTTTAACGGCTATCGGATCTTACAATTATCCGATATTCATACAGGAAGTTGGGACGACCATGGTGAAGCCTTGCAACGTGCCGTGACATTATGCAATGCCCAATATCCAGACCTGGTCGCCTTTACCGGTGATTTGGTAAATAGCCGTGCTGACGAGATGAAACCTTTTATGACTATTCTATCTCAGTTACATGCCAAAGACGGAGTATATGCCGTGCTGGGCAACCACGATTATGCCACATACACACATTGGGACAGCGAAGCTGAGCGCCTGGCAAATATCGACACCCTCATTTGCAGAGAAAAACAAATGGGATGGGAGGTACTGATGAATGAACATCGCATCTTGTATAGAGGCAATGACTCCATTGCAATAGCAGGTGTCGAGAACAGTGGGAACCCTCCCTTTCCTAATCGGGGGAATCTTCCTAAAGCATTACAGCATACCGATGGAATGTTCAAAATTTTGCTCAGTCACGATCCCACACACTGGAAACGCAATGTTTTGCCCGAAACAGATGTCCAGCTTATGCTTGCCGGTCATACTCATGACATGCAGGTTAATCTGTTCGGATTTTCCTTCTCCAAATTTGTCTATCCGGAACATCGGGGCATGTATCTGGAAAACGGACGCGGCCTTTATGTCAATGTAGGCCTGGGCTTCGTCATGTTCCCCATGCGCCTTGGTGCATGGCCTGAAATAACGGTCATTACCCTCAAAAACAGACAATAAAATAAAAAGATTACAGACACAAAAAAACGATACCGGAACACATTCAACCTAAAAAGATTTATAAACTTAAAAATCATAAACATGAGACTCATTTACATCATCTACCAAATCTGCATTGGATTACCGATTTTCGTAGTAGCCACTATCCTGACAGCCCTAACCACAATGCTAGGATGCTGGTTAGGAAACGGACATTTTTGGGGATATTACCCCGGAAAACTTTGGTCACAACTGACCTGTTTTCTGTTTTTGCTCCCCGTAAAAGTAGAAGGACATGAGGTACTGGACAAAAACACCTCGTATGTCTTTGTAGCCAATCATCAAGGAGCATTCGATATATTCCTGATTTATGGATTCTTGGGACGTAACTTTAAATGGATGATGAAAAAAAGCTTACGGAAAATACCATTTGTCGGGAAAGCATGTGAATCAGCCGGCTTTATCTTCGTCGACAAATCCAGTCCGAGAAAGATATACGAAACCATCAAACAAGCAGAAAAAGTGCTACAGGGAGGAACGTCATTGATGGTCTTCCCGGAAGGAGCCCGCACCTATACCGGAAAGATGAATGCTTTCAAGAAAGGAGCTTTCTTCATTGCCGACCAGTTACAAATGCCTGTCGTTCCGATGACTATCAACGGTTCTTTCCAGATTCTGCCACGTACAGGCAAATTGCTCTCCTGGCATCCTATGAAGCTCACCATACACACACCAATCTATCCTATCGGCAAAAAAGGAGAAGAAAACTTGCAAATGTTGATGACAGAATCGTATAAAGAAATAGAAAAAGACTTAAAGTAAGAAGCTGTTTTGAATTTATCGTGCGATGATTTGGGATGAGTTTTTGAGGCATTTTCGCTTCTGTGATGAGGAAGATAGCGAGCTATCTGACGAAGAACAGGAGCGAAAAGGACCAAAAAATCGCCCAAAGCACACACGAAAACAGATACATCAAGCCAAGAAAAACTTTTTGGAGAAATTCAAAACAGCT
>NZ_NFJG01000269.1:0-553 GCF_002159755.1 Bacteroides sp. An269 | reverse complement strand
AATTGATGTGCATTTGAAGAGTTGGACAGTAAGTATCCTGAGCGGGCATCTCCACCACAAGACATTCGTTCAGCCCCCGAGTCCGGAAGCCCTGTCCTCTTATCTTCACTCTCATTTTCCCAACGGAAACTATCTGTCAGCCTATGAAGCCGGTTTCAGTGGCTTCTGGGCACATTATAAATTGGTTGCAATGGGAATACAGAATATAGTGGTTAATCCGGCAGATGTCTCCACCAGCCAGAAGGAACGTCTTCAGAAGACGGATGCGGTGGACAGCAGGAAAATAGCCAGGTCTCTGCGTAGCAATGAGCTGACCGCCATCCATGTCCCTTGCAGGGAGACGTTGGAGGTCCGTACCCTTTTGCGCAGCCGTGACGCCCTTGTCCGTGACCTGGCAAGAATGAAACAGCGCGTCAAGGCATTCCTGTATTATTATGGGATTGACTATCCTGAAGAATTCAGGCACAGCGGCACCCACTGGTCACGCGCCTTCATGAACTGGCTGCGTAACGGCATCCGCATGGATACGGAGGAAGGGAGTGCGGGCCTTTCC
>NZ_NFJG01000268.1:0-559 GCF_002159755.1 Bacteroides sp. An269 | reverse complement strand
ATTAACAATTAACAATGAATAAAATGAAGACTAAACACTTTGCACTCGCAGTGCTGGCATTGTCACTTGCCGCCTGCAACAATGAAAATGAGATTTTGAACAACGACGGCCCCGTAGCCGCACAGTTCACCGCCGACATCTATAAGGCCGTATCCACCCGCGTCAATTCGGAGGGGACCGGCTTTACCGACAACGACTGTATCGGCATCAACAGCGAAGACATCACCAACGTGCCCTACGTGAGAGAGAACGGCCAGTTCGGGCCCAAGGGTACAACCATCTATTTCAATGACACCGAAACGAAGACCTTCAGCGCCTACTACCCGTATAGGGAGGACAGCGAATTGCAGAATGGAATCGTGTCAGTCAACACCGATCAATACGGTCAGGGCCCCGAAATAGACTTCCTTTTCGCCTCGGGAGCCACGGGCAGCACCAGCAGCCCGACGGTGAGCTTCACCGGCGAGCATGCGTTCAAGCACTGCATGAGCCTCGTCAAGTTCAATTTTTTGGAGGGCGAAGGCGTTGACTTCAGCGAAAAAATTCTTAAACACTGCAT
>NZ_NFJG01000267.1:0-565 GCF_002159755.1 Bacteroides sp. An269 | reverse complement strand
ACCACTACACGTATGTAGACAAAACCGCCCTGATATACCAGCTGGTATCAACAGGGAAGATTTATTTCCTCAGCCGTCCGAGGCGGTTCGGGAAAAGCCTGCTTGTGTCCACCCTGAAGAACTATTTCTTAGGTAGGAAAGAGCTGTTCAAGGGACTTGCCATCGAGAAACTGGAAACGGAATGGAGGGAATATCCCGTATTTCATATCGACTTCAACGGAAGCAACTTCACCGTTCCGGGTACATTGGAAGATATACTGGAGGGCACCATAAAAGGTTGGGAACGGGAATACGGAAAGAGCCAGGACTATACGGATATTGGGAAACGTTTTGCCTACGTGCTCAAACAGGCTCACAAACAATCGGGTAGACGTTGCGTGGTGTTGATTGACGAATACGACAAGCCTATCCTGGACGTGCTTGATACGGGCATTAAGGGAGAACAGGAGGAAACGCTGCTGGAGGACCGGAACCGGGAAGTGCTGAAAGGATTCTATTCGGTATTCAAGGCTGCGGACGATGACCTGCAGTTCGTCTTGCTCACCGGAGTTACCAAGTTCTCGCA
>NZ_NFJG01000266.1:0-567 GCF_002159755.1 Bacteroides sp. An269 | reverse complement strand
AAAAAAGGGAGACCTCTGTCTCCCACGGATTAATTACTTTTGTATTGTCTATGAAGTATAAGCACTTAACCCGTGAGCAAAGGTACGCAATTTACCTGGGACGACAAAAGGGTGAGACTCTGGAAATGATTGCTCGTTCCATAGGAGTCCACAAATCGACGGTAAGCCGTGAGATAAAGCGTAACTCCACGCCGAGCGGCAAGTATGTATGGAATAAGGCGCATGACATGGCAGAATCCCGCCGGTGTCATACGCCCGGCAACAGGGGGCTGGATGATGTGCTGCAATGGCGCATCATTGAGTTCATAAAAAACGAGCAGTGGTCTCCCCGGCAGATATCCGGACGTTTGAAGCTGGAGGGTATAAACGTCTCCCATGAAGCCATTTACGCCCTCATCCGCAAGGACGAAGGCGGGGAACTGGCTTCCCATTGCCGGCATAAGATGAAATACAAGCGCAAGGCCTCACACCGTCATGAGACCAAGGCCACGAACATCCGTAACCGTGTGAGCATACACGAGCGTCCGGCGGAAGCCGACGGCAAACGTTTCGGGGACTGGGAGATGG
>NZ_NFJG01000265.1:0-568 GCF_002159755.1 Bacteroides sp. An269 | reverse complement strand
TGCGAGAACTTGGTAACTCCGGTGAGCAAGACGAACTGCAGGTCATCGTCCGCAGCCTTGAATACCGAATAGAATCCTTTCAGCACTTCCCGGTTCCGGTCCTCCAGCAACGTTTCCTCCTGTTCTCCCTTAATGCCCGTATCGAGTACGTCCAGGATAGGCTTGTCGTATTCGTCAATCAATACCACGCAACGTCTTCCCGATTGTTCGTGAGCCTGTTTGAGGACGTATGCAAAGCGTTTCCCTATATCCGTATAGTCCTGGCTCTTTCCGTATTCCCGTTCCCAACCTTTTATGGTGCCTTCCAGTATATCTTCCAATGTACCCGGAACGGTAAAGTTGCTTCCGTTGAAGTCGATGTGGAATACGGGATATTCCCTCCATTCCGTTTCCAGCTTCTCGATGGCAAGTCCTTTGAACAGCTCTTTCTTACCTAAGAAATAGTTCTTCAGGGTAGACACAAGCAGGCTTTTCCCGAACCTGCGGGGACGGCTGAGGAAATAAATCACACCTTCCTTTACCAGTTGGTAGAGTAAATCCGTTTTGTCTACATAACAGTATCCTTCTG
>NZ_NFJG01000264.1:0-574 GCF_002159755.1 Bacteroides sp. An269 | reverse complement strand
CTGACGAAGAACAGGAGCGGAAAGGACCAAAAAATCGCCCAAAGCACACACGAAAACGGATACATCAAGCCAAGAAAAACTTTTTGGAGAAATTCAAAACAGCTTCTGACTATAAAGAAGTTGAAAGTGAATGTCCGCAAACAGGCAATTTGGCAAAATGAGGACATTCATAAAGTTGAAAACGCAGTAGTACTGCATTCGCGGATGAAGTATATATTCAAACGCAGATGAAGTATATATTCAAACGCAGATGAAGTATATATTCAACTGCGGATGAAGATATATTCAAACGCGGATGAAGTATATATTCATTTTTCAGGGGTATATACCGGCTGCTGGCAGGCATGCACAAACACACAAAGCCTGTCATTCAAAACAGCCAATATGAATGTCCGCATTTTGCCTAATGCGGACATTCATTAAACTTTTGTGGAATTTCAAAACAGGCTCTTAGAAGCTGTTTTAAATTTATCGTGCGATGATTTGGGATGAGTTTTTGAGGCATTTTCGCTTCTGTGATGAGGAAGATAGCGGGCTATCTGACGAAGAACAGGAGCGAAAAGGACCAAAAAAT
>NZ_NFJG01000263.1:0-577 GCF_002159755.1 Bacteroides sp. An269 | reverse complement strand
GGCCGTGAGCTTGCTGCCTTCACGGGTGAAGGCGAAGACCGTGGAGACAGGTTCGCCGACGGTCTGTTCCGCCTCCATGTCGAAGGCGCCGGCTATGCCGCCGAGGGTGTATGTGGGGCTTACAGCGTGATGCTTACATCGTTCGTTTCTCCGGGTTCCCACGGGGTAATCTCCGGTTCTTCCACCGTGATGCCCTTGTTGTTGAGCGTGATGTTATAGGTGTAGGCATAGCCTGCGTCTAACTTAGACGTGGATGGCTTCGGCAACGTGGTTGTGTATTCCACGCCGTTGTACACCACACTCAGGTTAAGGGGCGTTGTAAAATCCAATGTCTGCGGGAAAATGAAGAGTTGCGAGGTGGTGGCGCCGTCGTCAAACCACATGGTAATCGGCGAGGGATAGTCGACAGTCAGGGCGGTTTCACCGGTAGTGGTGTTGAAAGTGCCTACAGTCTTCAGACCATTTAACATGCAGTGTTTAAGAATTTTTTCGCTGAAGTCAACGCCTTCGCCCTCCAAAAAATTGAACTTGACGAGGCTCATGCAGTGCTTGAACGCATGCTCGCCGGTGAAGCTCA
>NZ_NFJG01000262.1:0-579 GCF_002159755.1 Bacteroides sp. An269 | reverse complement strand
CTTGGTATCCCGTATCTTGATACAAGGTGCAAGGCACAGGAAAAGAATACATTGTGTCAGCCATCTTCTTGTCGTGGGTCTTGCCCGAAACGGTCTGACTGACAAATATCACCAGACAAGCCATCGTTACAATGACGGCGTTCTTGACCGTGTGCCGTTTTTTCTTGCCGCTGTAACGCTCCTTTTGCATGTCCCGGTCTGCCGGACGGGGAATCTCCCGTTCCGTCCCGTCATGAAGAAGCACCGGCTTGTCCCCCTCCTTGGAAAGTTCCGCCAGCCGTTCGGCAAGCTCCTTGTCGGTTTCTGCGGGAACAAGACCTTTCGCTTTAAGGGACAGACGAAGGATTTTAGTCAGGCAATGAATGAATATGTTACAGTGCTTCTGGTTCATACCGAAACAGGCCGCATGATATTCCTGCAACGGGTTGTTTTTCAAATAAACCAAAATGAAGAACAGGCGGTCGGGGATACTGGGAAGGGGGCTGTTCTTGTAGATGGAAGGACTGCGGCGTTTTCCGCTACGGCGTTCCCCGGTCATTTCATACTCGGACAAATAGTCCTCATGCGCAGCCTCGAAAT
>NZ_NFJG01000261.1:0-581 GCF_002159755.1 Bacteroides sp. An269 | reverse complement strand
CATTAGTCGCAATTAATTAAAAACAAAAGAATATGAGCAAGAAGAATATTACTTATTTCGGTGAAGTAGATAATAAGGAAGAGGACTATTTTGAAGGTCATGTAATGATTTGTAACAAGGATGTCGAATTGTGTTTGGATTTCTGTGCTTATGAAGGCAATCCCAAGGATTGGTCGGCAGAGCTGGAAGGCTATCTTTCCAACCTTCTTAAATACAAGACAGAAATAGATAAATTCATATTAAAGGATTATGAAGATGGTGGCACAACGAATGAATATGTCCGTTGGCATCTTGATGAATGGGAAGCTATTGATGACTTGTTACCAAATGCCGATTCGACAAAAACAAAGGAAGAACAGTTTCTATCCTTGCTGATTCAGAGAGTAGAAACTATTACTTTTTATCCCGGTGATAATCACTATGCTGTTTGGGATTACATGATTGATAGTGAAAATTCAGATGAAATAGTCGTAGTACATACTGACAATAAAGGAAAAATATTAGATATTACTTGTGAAAGTTAAATATGCGACTAACAAGCACCTATGCCACCTAACGGCGGCAAGCTGCATCCCATTATC
>NZ_NFJG01000260.1:0-601 GCF_002159755.1 Bacteroides sp. An269 | reverse complement strand
CCGGTTATAATCTTAATCATACCGTTGTTCCGCAAGGAAACGAGTTCATCCAAGTATTTTCTTCGTTCTATATGCTTCATGCTAATCGAAATTTATGTCACCAAGTGACAGAGTTTCCGATTACAAAGATAAGGTTTCTTTCTTCAAGTTCGGCAAGCCTACTCGAAAAAAGTGTCATTGATGACGGCTTTTCCGGGTAGAGCATCCGCCATTATCTCAATTCGACTCCAATATCCCAAAAGTTTATTGAACAGTATCATTGTAACCAAAGTGCGAAAATAATCAAAAAGACATACGGAAATAGCAAAAACAGGATAGCCCAAATGCTGGAATATTTCTCATACGATTTATCTTGCCGGATTTTCAAATACCGTCGTTTATAATGATAATAAGCGTACAGAATTATCCATACAACAGGATAGGCGAGCAGAGCAAGCAGAATAAACGGAGCCGGATTAGTGCTTGTAGTCGCCCAATAAATCGAGGCTATATCTACTCCATAAAGCAGAAATACAAGACTTAATACACTCGGAACATTCCATGAATACATACTTGTGTCCATCCATCGAGTTAAGCGTTCTGTCTTATACCATAAATATCC
>NZ_NFJG01000026.1:0-39335 GCF_002159755.1 Bacteroides sp. An269 | reverse complement strand
CGCTCCTGTTCTTCGTCAGATAGCCCGCTATCTTCCTCATCACAGAAGCGAAAATGCCTCAAAAACTCATCCCAAATCATCGCACGATAAATTCAAAACAGCTTCTAAAGTGGCTCTGGAGGGACTGATATGCATCGGAAAAGGCAAGCATAAAAAAAGGGAATCTTCCCAGATTCCCAATCTTCATTAACCTTAAATCTAATACCATGAAAAACACGATGCAAAGATATATATATTATGTTATTCAACATACATATATAAGAAAAATCGTGTGTTATTTAACATATATTTAAATATCAATGAGATTTTGAGGGGGTAAAATTTGCTTTTCTTTAAAATTTCTACAATCTTTGCACAATAAACAAACAGACAGGCAAAAGACGAAGAAACTATTTTAAAGGAATTGATTACTAAATAAAGTCTAACTAAAACCTTATTTTATATGGAGAGTAATAGCAATCGCATCCTAAGATACAACAGTATCATCCAGGCTTTTGTGATAATGGGGGACTTATGCCTATGTAATGGATTGTTTTATGCTTTTTATTATTGGGGCAACATGATGGACAAGCCTGTTTCGTTTAATTCCAGTTTACCCCAGATTCTTATAGTAATGTCGCTTTGCTATTTATTATGCACAATGCGTGGAGGGGTTATATTACATAGACAAAAGGTACATTCGTATCAAATTGTTGCACGTGTATTTCGTAATGTATTCTATTTTACCATCGTAAGTGGGTTTTTATTAACGGTAGGTATGCATTTTAATGTCATATCATTATTTTATGCAGCTTATCTGTCTGCCTTATTCCTTATTATAAGTATATACAGGCTTATGTTCCGCACATGCCTGAAAATTTACCGGAACAACAAAAAAAACATACACTATGTAGTTTTGGTGGGAAGTACTCCAAACAATATCGAGTTATACCATGAATTGACCGATGACCCGGCAAGTGGTTATGGGGTTGTGGGATATTTTGATGATGAACCAAATCCTAACATGGATAATGAACATTGCACTTATCTAGGCAGGCCGGAAGAAGTGGAACACTATCTTTCTGCTCATCCTTATATTCATTATCTTTTCTGTTGTCTTCCATCGCGAAAAGCAGATGTCATTTTGCCCATTATCAATTATTGCGAGAATAATGTGGTACATTTTTACAGCGTTCCTAATCTTCGCAACTATCTACATAACCGGGTATATTTCAATATGATGGGTAATGTGCCTTACCTCAGTTTGCGCCCAGACCCTTTAAGCCGTCCGGAAAACAAGTTCTTGAAACGTGCTTTCGATATTGCATTTTCACTCTTGTTCTTATGTACTTTCTTTCCTATCATTTTTATCATTGTGGCTATCGTTACCAAATTAACCATGCCTGGTCCGATATTTTTCCGCCAGAAACGTAATGGACTGAACGATAAGGAATTTTATTGCATCAAGTTCCGCTCTATGAAGGTCAACAAAGATGCTGATACCGTACAAGCTACTAAAAATGATCCGCGTAAAACAAGATGGGGGGATATTATGCGTAAAACCAATATAGACGAATTGCCTCAATTTATCAACGTATTACTAGGTGACATGAGTATAGTCGGACCACGTCCCCATATGCTGAAACATACACAAGAATATTCTAAATTGATTAATAAATATATGGTACGTCATTTTGTTAAGCCAGGCATAACAGGCTGGAGCCAAGTGACGGGATATCGGGGGGAAACCAAAGAATTAAAAGATATGGAAGGACGTATCTTAGGTGATATCTGGTATATTGAGCACTGGAGTTTCGGGTTGGATTTATATATCATCTACCGCACAGTCCGTAATGCCATTCATGGTGAAAAAAATGCTTATTGATAAAATCAAGATACGGTACTATCAGGGCCGACGCATTTGATTTCTGCAAAACACTGCCCTTGGGATATACGTTTTGGGGTATCCAAAGGCAGGCTTTGGAGGACATGTAATGCTGCTGTAGATGATAATCTGTATAATTTAGATGCGTTTGCCCTGAATGTATTATGTATAATACAAGATACAATGTTGTTTTCTGTGGACTTTTAGTTGTAAAAAAAAGTCCCATAAATCATTGATTTATGGGACCTTATTCACTTCTGTCCAGTAGTTATAGCGGAAGCTGGGGGATTCGAACCCCCGGTACGGTAACCCGTACGGCAGTTTAGCAAACTGCTGGTTTCAGCCACTCACCCAAACTTCCAATATAATTTAGGTTGGTAGCGCATACGGGAATCGAACCCGTGTTTCAGCCGTGAGAGGGCCGCGTCCTAGGCCACTAGACGAAAGCGCCATCTGAACTTTTGTAGCAATTGCCGGACCGGTTTGTCCTTTCATTGCTACTGAAAAGAATGACATTCTTCTTAACAAGCCTTTAATAGGTTTTGATTAAATTGAAAATCTTTCTTTTTCTTTTCCGGCTGCAAAGGTATGGCTTTTCTTTGAATTGGGCAAGTTTTTAAAACTATTTTTTTTCAATCTATGGGTTTTCTATTTTATGGGTTTTCTATTTTATGAATGTCCTTATTTTCTATTTTCATACTATGCGCGGTATGGATTTGTGCGTTTTGCTGATGTCGTTGCAGGACACATTCACATGCTGACACTCTCAAACGAACATAAGTGATAGGACTGACTTACTTATGTGAAACGCATAACTTACTTATGTGAAACGGCTAACTCACTTATGTTCATTAAAAGGCATGCTTGAAATCAGTTTTTTAGAAGCTGTTTTGAATTTATCGTGCGATGATTTGGGGTGAGTTTTTGAGGCATTTTCGCTTCTGTGATGAGGAAGATAGCGGGCTATCTGACGAAGAACAGGAGCGAAAAGGACCAAAAAATCGCCTAAAGCACACACGAAAACGGATACATCAAGCCAAGAAAAACTTTTTGGAGAAATTCAAAACAGCTTCTTATTTTCTTGTTTCACAATTTGTAAAGTCATAATCTTTCCGTATATTTGTTTCATTGTTTTTTATTTGGAGTATATATGATAAAATGAAGCGAATATGAATGTCAAAGTTCGATTGATAGTGATGAACTTCCTGCAATTTGCTGTGTGGGGGGCTTACTTGACTTCGATGGGGACGTATCTGGCAGGAATTGGGCTGGGAGGTCACATCGGGATATTTTATGCTATGCAAGGTATCGTTTCCTTGTTCATGCCGGCGATTTTGGGTATCATAGCCGACCGTTGGGTGCCTGCCCAGCGGCTTTTGGGGCTGAGTCATTTGCTGGCTGCTCTGTTTATGGCGGGTGCAGGTTATTATGGCTTGACGGCAGGCGACCAGGTTTCGTTTCCTGTTCTGTTTGCTTTTTATTCAATGAGTGTGGCATTTTATATGCCTACATTGGCATTGTCGAATTCAGTAGCTTATTCCGCCCTTGACCGCGCAGGGCTGGATACTATCAAGGCTTTTCCACCCATTCGTACGTGTGGCACGATTGGCTTCATTTGTTCTATGTGGCTGGTGGATTTGTGGGGATTCCAATCCAATTATATGCAGTTCTTTGTTTGCGCTGGTTGGGGTGTTCTGCTTGCTATTTATGCCAACACACTTCCTGCTTGTCCGGTAAATCGTGGCGGTGGAGGTACGAAATCATTGGCTGAGGCATTGGGGTTGAAAGCTTTCCTGTTGTTCCGCCGGCGCAAGATGGCTGTTTTTTTTATATTTTCCATGTTGCTGGGAGTTTCTTTGCAGATTACCAATGGTTTTGCCAATCCGTATATTACGAGTTTCAGTGCTATTCCTGAGTATGCTGATACGTTCGGCGTTCAGCATGCCAATTTACTTATTTCCTTGTCGCAGATTAGCGAGACGTGCTGTATCCTGCTGATACCTTTTTTCCTGAGTCGTTTCGGCATCAAGAAGGTAATGCTTATCGCAATGGTGGCGTGGGTATTGCGCTTTGGCTTGTTCGGTTTTGGAAATCCGGGTGAAGGTGTGTGGATGTTTATCCTTTCGATGATTGTGTATGGTGTGGCTTTCGATTTTTTCAACGTGTCTGGCTCTTTGTTTGTCGACAAAGAAACGGATGTGGATGTGCGTTCCAGTGCGCAGGGATTGTTCATTATCATGACCAATGGCTTGGGAGCTACCATCGGTACGCTGAGTGCGCAGGCGGTGGTCAATCGTTTTGTCGACTTCAACAGTTCGCTTCCTCAGGTAGAGGGATGGAGCCGTGCTTGGTTTGTTTTTGCTGCATACGCATTGGTGGTGGCAGTCTTGTTTGCCATCGTCTTTAAATATAAACACGTGAAGGAATGAAAGAGGTTGAACTGAAGATTCTGGATATGTCATCGGTCTTGAAGCCGTCAGATTCGTTTGCGTTGGTTTTGGAAGAAGTTGGGGGAGAGGAACGGAAACTGGCATTGATTATCGGGGCGGTTGAAGCGCAGGGCATCAAAATGGCGGAAATGCACTATAGGCCGCCACGTCCGTTTACGCACGACTTGTTGTTGAATGTGATGGCAGTTGGTTGTCTGCAATGTCTGAAAGGGGTTATTTATCAAGTGAAGAATGGAATATATTCCACCTATTTATATATAAGGAGAGCCGATGGGGAAGTGGATGTAGTAGATGCGCGTACGTCGGATGCCATTGTGTTGTCATTGCGGGCAGGTTTCCCGCTTTATGTATACGAAGATATTTTGGAAAAAGAACATTTGCGCAATATTTCTTCGGACGGTTCCAGCTATACGATGTCAATCAACTCGGTAGATATTGATATGCTGAAAAGGGCGATGGATGAGGCGGTTCAGTGTGAAGATTATGAACGCGCGTCGCAATTGCGGGATGAAATCCGCAAACGGGAAAATGAAGAAAACAATAAAAACTAATACAGGGAGGGATTATGCATACATTTTATACGCCTGACATAAGGACTAAAGCGGAGTTGCCCGAAGAAGAGGCGGCTCATTGTCTGCGTGTGCTGCGGCTTACCGTGGGAGATGAAGTCTTGTTGACCGATGGAAAGGGGTTTTTCTACAAGGCTTTGATAGATGGCATTGCCGGGAAGCGGTGCCGTGTAAAGGTTATTGAAACCATTGCTCAGGAACCGCTTTGGACAGGACATTTGCATCTTGCCATGGCTCCTACGAAGAACATAGACCGTACGGAGTGGTTTGTGGAGAAGGCTACCGAGATTGGTTTTGATGAACTGACATTTTTGAATTGCCGTTTTTCGGAACGTAAAGTGGTGAAGAATGAGCGTATTGAGAAAATTGTGATATCCGCAGTCAAGCAGTCGCTAAAAGCACGGAAACCCTTGGTGAATGGAATGGTAGATTTTGCCAAGTTCGTGTGTAAGGACTTTCCGGGGCAAAAATTCATAGCTCATTGTTATGAGGGAGAAAAGCCTTTGTTAAGGAACGTGCTGAATCCGGAAGCTGGAGCAGTGGTACTGGTGGGGCCTGAAGGTGACTTTAGTCCGGAAGAAGTAAAGCTGGCGGAATCTTTCGGCTTCCAGCCGGTAAGCCTGGGAAAGTCAAGGCTGCGGACGGAGACGGCGGCATTGGTATCGGTGCATTTGATGAACTTGGCACATGTGAATGAATAAATAATAAAATGAATGTCTGCAAACAGCCAATATGTACCCCTGAAAAATGAATATATACTGCATGTGCGAATGAATATATACTTCATCTGCGATTGAATATATACTTCATCCGCCTATGGATATATACTTCATCTGCCAATGCAGTACTATTGCGTTTTCAACTTAGTTAGATGGGGGTAGATGCGGATATTAATAATAAATTTTTTAATATATAAATGTTATGATACAGAAAAAGACAATAAGTGCCTGGATGGTCTGTTGGACGATGCTTGTGGGGATGATGGTGTCTTGTACAGGCGGAAATGAATATGAATCTGCTTTGCCCGAAGACGCTGCTTTGGTGATATCCGTCAATCCCGTGTCTATTGTCGATAAAAGCGGATTGTCGGGAGAAACAGGAAAAAACGCTGTGCAAAGGCTGGGAGATGCATTGAAAAGTGGTATGCAAGGCTCTGGGCAATTAATAGACAAGATAATTGAAAACCCTTCGGAAAGTGGTATTGATTTTCGCAGGAATCTTTATTTTTTTATGGAATCGCAATCTATTTCGGCCGGGATGTTGGCACGTGTGTCTGACGAGGGGAAGCTGGAAGAGTTATTCAAGGCTTTGAGCAAGCAACAGATTTGTTCAATGCCGATGGAAGAGAATGGTTGTTCGTGGACGGTTATGGGAAATGTGCTTGCGGCCTACACGTCAGATGCATTACTGTTGCTGGCCGACCCTAATGGAGGTGCACCGCAAGATCTGTTGCATACTGCTTCGATGTTGTTGCGCCAAGGCGAGAAAGAAGGTTATCGTGCCACTTCGGATTTTGCGAGGATGAAGAGTGGGAATGGAGATGTCATAGCTTTGGGAACGCTTGATTTGATTCCCGGACGTTACGTGACTCCGATGATGATGGGTATTTCCGGTGACATGAAGATGAAGGATGTGAAATGCATGGCGGAGGTTACTTTTGGAGAAGGGAAGATGACCGTTGACTTTACTGACCTGACAACGGATCCTGTGATGAAGCAGATGAAAGACAGGCAAATGCAAGTGTTCGGGAAGGTGTCGGGCAAGTATTTGGATTTTTTCCCTGCCAATACGGGTTTCTGGTTATCGGTGAATGTGGATGGAAAGAAGGCGTATGAAATGTTGAAAGAGCATCCAGTGTTCAATAACCAGTTGGAAAATTCGATGATGCCTGTCGATTTTGAGGCCATATTCAGTGCATTGAAAGGAGATATGGCAATTGCGGGTGATTTGCTGGCGAATAAGTTTATTGCGTATGCTGATGTGACAGATAATGGCTTTCTTCAGACATTCGAGGACTTGAAACCTTTGCTCTTGCTGACAGGCGGGCAGATGAAACTGATAAACCGTGGAACTTCTGCATACGAATTTTGGATGATGGATGGCAGTATGCTTGGCATGCGTCCTGGAAGTTTGTCTTTCTGGTTTGGGGTCTCTGACGGAAAGTTTTATTTTACCAATGATTCCCGGTTGGTAGATGCATCTGTGGAAGGACTCTCTTTGCGTGATTGCCCGTGGGGGAAGGAAGTGAAGGGAAAACGTTGTTTTTATGCAATGAACCTTGCTGCGTTGCTGGAAACTGGGCAATCATTTCCAGACCGTCCTGAAATGGAGGCGCTCAGGTTTGTGAAGGGGTTGGATTACCTTGTCATTGAATCGGTTGATGCGGAAAAGTCACGGATGGAACTGGTAATGAAAGACAAGAAGCAAAATATTCTCCGTGTGCTGTTGAGTTCGATAAATTAAAGTGTGATTCATGCGTTCGGGACGGTATTTGTCAGGGCAATGGGTATCGTTCCCGAATGGAAGAATAAAGAATGGAAGACAATGGAAACAATAGAGTTGCAACAAACGTTGCCGGAAGTATTTGCCGGCAAGGATATGGTTATCTCAGATGTATGGCATCGGCAGATAACCTTTCAAAAAGGGAAGATTTATCTGCTGGAGGCAGCTTCGGGTACAGGTAAATCTTCTCTTTGTAGTTTTATTTATGGGTATCGGAAAGATTATCAGGGTATCATTACTTTTGACGGGCGTAATGTGCGCAGTTTTTCGGTGCGTGAATGGGTGGATTTGCGAAAACGTTCGTTGAGTATGCTTTTTCAGGAAATGAGGTTGTTCGGAGAATTGAGCGCAATCGAGAATATCCGGTTGAAGAATGCATTGACCCGCTATGCTTCGCGGAAACAGGTTGACGAGTGGCTTTTGCGTTTGGGGATTGATGGAAAAAAAGAGCAAAAGGTAAGCCGCATGTCATTCGGGCAGCAGCAACGTGTGGCGTTTGTTCGTGCCTTGTGCCAACCGTTTGACTTTATTTTCTTGGATGAACCAATCAGTCACCTTGACGATGGAAACAGCAAAGTGATGGCAGATATACTTTGTGAAGAAATCGGTAAACGTGGTGCAGGGGCGGTGGTGACGTCCATTGGTAAACATTTGCCTTTGGAATACGATAGGGTGTTGTCATTGTAGTTTAATCATAAAATGTTCATTATAAAAATATGATTTGGAAGTTATTGAAGCAGCATATCAGCCTTTCTCAATTACTGGGTTTTTCATTGGCAAACGTGTGTGGAATGGTAATCGTGTTGCTTGCTGTACAGTTTTATCGGGATGTTTTGCCTATGTTCACTCAGGAAAACAGTTTTTTGAAAGGTGACTATATCATTATAAGTAAGAAAGTAAGTACGTTAGGTACAATTGTAGGCAAGCAGACCACATTTTCAGCTGGAGATATTGCAGAGATAGAAGAACAGCCATTCGTGAAGCGTGTGGGTAGTTTTTTACCTTCTCAATTTAAAGTGATGGCTGGAATGGGGTTGCAAGGCATCAAGATGTCTACCGATTTGTTTTTTGAATCGGTTCCAGATGCGTATGTCGATGTGCAGTCGGAGGAATGGAAATTCAATCCCGAGTCGAATGTCATTCCTATCATCATTCCTCGTAATTATTTGAACTTGTATAATTTCGGGTTTGCGCAAAGTCGGAATTTGCCTCAGTTGTCTGAAGGGATTATCGGTATGGTAAATTTGGATATCCGTTTGGTCGGGAATGGGAAAACCGAGCAAATGAAAGGTCATATCGTAGGTTTTTCCAGTAGGTTGAATACAATATTGGTACCTGAATCTTTTATACGTTGGGCAAATGCACGTTTCAGCACAGGAGTTGAGGCTGAGCCTTCACGATTGATTGTTGAGGTGGGTAATCCAGCCGATGAACGCATCGTGCAGTTTGTCCAGCGCAAAGGCTATGAGATGGAAGGGAACGAACTGGAAGCTGGAAAGACAGTTTGGTTTTTGAAATTGATTGTCGGGGTGGTTTTGTCTGTCGGTTTGTTGATAAGCGTTTTGTCTTTCTATATTTTGATACTTAGTATTTATCTGTTGTTGCAGAAAAATATGCGAAAGTTGGAAACATTGTTGTTGATAGGTTATAGTCCGGCGCAGGTGGCAAGACCCTATCAAATGTTGGCTGTTGTGCTGAATCTGTCTGTGTTGTTGCTGGGCATAGCTATCGTAATAGGGATACGCGGAACTTATTTGCCTGTGATAACTTCGTTGCTTCCTGATGCGGGAAATGAAAGTCTGTTGCCGGCTTTGTTGACGGGAGCGTGTGTCTTTTTACTGGTGTCTGTCTTGAATATAGTTATGGTCCGTCGGAAGGTGGACGGGATTTGGATGCATAAAAAGTAAGTGACTTATGATTGAGCAAGTTGAATTTTCGTTGAAACCTCGAAGAAGAGGATTTCATTTGATTACTCAGGAGGTTGCAAGCCATTTGCCTGTACTTCCAGAAAAAGGTCTGTTACATTTGTTTGTAAAACATACCAGTTGTGCATTGAGCATCAATGAAAATTATGATCCCAGCGTGCGAAATGACATGGAATGTATTTATAATGATTTAGTGAAGGAAAATCAGCCTTATTACACTCATACTGATGAAGGTTCGGATGACATGCCCAGTCATGCCAAATGTAGTTTGACGGGGGTGTCACTGACTATTCCCATTACGGATGGACATATGAATTTGGGTACTTGGCAAGGTATTTATTTATGCGAGTTCAGGGATTATGGTGGGGCGCGCAGAGTGGTAGCTACGATTGTCGGATAAATTTGTCGTTCTCGCACACGATACCGTTTTCAGAACTTTTTCTGTGAATAATTGTTTAAAAAGTAAGATGTAATGACAGTCATGTTAATATCTTGTTTCACGTTAGGTGGGAAAAGTGGTTTTTTTATAAAAAAATGTTATATAGAATGACAGGTTTATAAGATATTTATTTAAATTTGCATAGATGATTTGGTCAAACATTGAACAATTGTAAAACTTGTTTCAGGTAACACAGAATATTGAATCTATAATAAAAAGAGTAAAGCTTATGTCAAAAATCGTTGGACACATTTCGCAGGTCATCGGTCCGGTGGTCGATGTGTACTTCAAATTGGAAGAAGGACAGGATGTGGAAAAATCCTTGCCGAAAATCCACGATGCGTTGACTATCGTTCGTAACGATGGGCGTACGCTGGTAATCGAAGTGCAGCAACATATCGGTGAGGATACCGTACGTTGCGTTGCCATGGACAGTACGGACGGATTGAAGCGTGGAATGGAAGTCGTACCTGCCGGTCATCCGATTTCTATGCCGGTAGGAAATCAGATTAAAGGACGTGTGATGAATGTCGTAGGTGATGCGATTGACGGTATGACGGAACTGGATAAAAAAGATGGTTTCCCGATTCACCGTGAGCCGCCTAAGTTCGAAGACCTGGCTACATCACAAGAAGTTCTTTTTACAGGTATTAAAGTTATCGACCTTTTGGAGCCTTATTTAAAAGGAGGTAAAATTGGTTTGTTTGGTGGTGCGGGTGTAGGAAAGACCGTGCTTATCAAAGAGTTGATTAACAACATTGCCAAGAAACACAATGGTTTCTCTGTCTTTGCCGGTGTAGGTGAACGTACGCGTGAAGGTAATGACTTGTTGAGAGAAATGATTGAATCTGGGGTTATCCGCTATGGTGATGAGTTTCTGAAGAGTATGGAAGAAGGAAATTGGGACTTGTCGAAGGTGGATTACAAGGAAGTGGAGAAGTCACAGGTATCCATGGTGTTTGGCCAGATGAATGAGCCTCCTGGTGCACGTCAGTCCGTGGCTTTGTCTGGTCTGACGCTTGCAGAGTCTTTCCGTGACCGTGAAACGGGTGAAAACGGTCCCCGTGATATCTTGTTCTTCATCGATAACATTTTCCGTTTCACTCAGGCTGGTTCTGAGGTATCTGCTTTGTTGGGACGTATGCCTTCGGCTGTGGGTTATCAGCCTACGCTGGCTACTGAAATGGGACAGATGCAGGAACGAATCACTTCTACCAAGAATGGCTCCATCACTTCTGTACAAGCGGTGTATGTGCCTGCTGATGACTTGACGGACCCGGCACCTGCTACAACTTTTACACACTTGGATGCCACAACGGTGTTGAGCCGTAAGATTACGGAGTTAGGAATATATCCGGCTGTAGACCCGTTGGATTCTACTTCACGTATCTTGGATCCGTTGATTGTGGGGAAAGAACATTATGAGACTGCCCAACGTGTAAAACAGATTCTGCAGCGTAATAAGGAATTGCAAGACATCATTTCTATTTTGGGTATGGATGAATTATCTGATGAAGATCGTCTGACCGTGAATCGTGCGCGTCGTGTACAGCGTTTCTTGTCACAGCCGTTTGCTGTTGCCGAACAGTTTACTGGTGTACCGGGTGTAATGGTTTCCATTGAAGATACGATTAAAGGTTTCAAGATGATTCTGGATGGTGAGGTAGATTACTTGCCTGAACAGGCATTCTTGAATGTGGGAACGATTGAAGATGCTATCAAGAAAGGCGAGAAATTGCTTGCGGCAGCGAAAGGATAAGGATTTTGGTTTTAAGTTTTTTGTTTTTTTATTCTATAGTGAGCTAGGCTATAGAAACTGTAAGTAAGAAACAAATAAGCTGAAGGACTGACAAACTTAAAAATGAATGACTAATGAAAGAACTTCATCTGGTTATCGCTTCACCTGAACGTACTATTTTCGAGGGAAAAGTAGATATGGCTGTTTTACCAGGAGAACTTGGAGAGTTCCAAGTGTTGGTGAATCATGCGCCGCTGATTTCATCGTTGATGGCTGGAGAAGTGAAGTATACGACTGGGACAGAATCGCAGTCCTTGCAAATTAAGGGTGGATTCGTAGAAGTCAGAGACAATCAGATATCAGTTTGCGCTGAACTCTGAAAAAGAGAGATGTAGCAAAGTTAAAGCTGTATTGGCAAAATGTATTTGAAGACCGTAAAGAAGAAATTCATAGAGGAGCTTACTGTGGCAAGCATTGTTCTTACAGCAGGAATGGGATTGATTTTTCATTTCGTTATTCCAACGTGGTACTTTGTTTGGTTTCCGATTATCCCTGTGTTCTTTTATCTGTTTGGTTTTTTATACATCTTTATGTTCGCATTCGGTTATGAATTAGGAACGGACAAGATAGCAATGACTTACCTGATATGTAAAGTGCTGAAATTGATATTAAGTGCTTTGATACTGGTTTCCTATGGATTCGTGATAAAAGAAGACGTAGTGGCTTTTGTGGCGGCTTTTGTCTTTTATTATTTTGCGTTTCTGGTTTTCGAGACCCGTTTCTTCCTTCGCTTTGAAGCGAAACTGAAATTAAGTAAACAAGTAAAAAATGAAAAGAATACGGTACATAGTATTGACGCTGCTGCTGTTGTCGGCAATTCCGACAATGACGCTGAGGGCGGAGACCGGCGGTGAAGAAGATATAGATGTGAACGAACTTATTTTCGGGCATATCGGTGATGCTTACGAGTGGCACGTGGTCACAGTAGGTGATACACATCTCACCATTCCGCTCCCAGTCATTGTGAAAAGCAGTACGGGCTGGCATGTGTTTTGTTCTTCCCATCTTGCGGAAGGAAAAGAATATGAAGGTCTGTACATAGCCGAAGGAGGAGCTTATGACGGCAAGATAGTGGAGAGGAATGCTGCTGGCGAAGAGGTGAGACCCATTGACATTTCCATTACTAAAAATGTGCTAGGCTTATTCATCAACAGTGCCTTATTGGTAGTGATTATGTTAAGTTGTGCACGTTGGTATAAAAAACATGCTTTGGAACAAGGTGCCCCAAAGGGTGGGGTGGGAATGGTTGAAGCGACAGTAATGTCCATATACAATGATGTGATCAAAGGTTGTATAGGGGAGGATTACAAACGCTATGCTCCTTATTTGCTGACTGCTTTCTTCTTTGTGCTGGTGAATAATCTGATGGGATTGATTCCAATATTCCCAGGAGGTGCTACAGTGACTGGTAATATTGCTATTACTATGGTGCTGGCAATATGTACTTTCCTTTTTACCAATATTTTTGGTACAAAGGCATATTGGAAAGAGATATTTTGGCCTGAGGTTCCTACATGGCTGAAAGTCCCCATTCCTATGATGCCGTTGATTGAATTCTTCGGTATATTCACTAAACCGTTTGCCTTGATGATTCGTCTTTTCGCCAATATGATGGCGGGGCATGCTGCTTTGTTGAGTTTGATTGCTATCATTTTCATCACAGTTAAGGCCGGTGCTGTCATCAATGGTTCGATGACGGTTGTCGCTGTGGCATTCGGTATTTTTATGAATGCACTTGAACTTTTGGTCGCATTCATCCAAGCGTATGTGTTCACGATGCTTTCGGCGGTGTTTATCGGTTTGTCGAGAGTGAAAGAACATCATGAATAAAAAGGACAATAAATTAAAAAGTATAACCAATTAAATTTTTAGAATTATGTTATTATCAGTTTTATTGCAGGCTGCTGCAGGTGTTGGCATTAGTAAATTGGGCGCTGCTATCGGCGCAGGTATCGCAGTATTGGGTGCAGGTATCGGTATCGGTAAAATCGGTGGTGCTGCCATGGAAGCTATGGCTCGTCAGCCGGAAGCATCTGGTGATTTGCGTATGAATATGATTATTGCTGCTGCTTTGGTCGAAGGTGTTGCCCTTATCGCCATTGTGGTTTGCTTGTTGACATTGTTCTTGTAAAAAAAATGTAGCTTATGGGATTATTAACTCCGGATCCGGGGCTAGTGTTTTGGATGATTATTACGTTTGGTGTCGTTTTCGTTTTGTTGGCGAAATATGGATTCCCCGTAATCATTAAGGCAGTAGAGGACCGGAAAGCATATATTGACAATTCGCTGAAAGCAGCACGTGAAGCCAATGAACAATTGGCAAACGTGAAGCTTGAGGGTGAAAAGATCTTGGCTCAGGCACGTGAAGAGCAAAACCGCATCTTGAGTGAGGCTGCCGTCACACGTGACCGCATCGTGAAAGATGCTCAAGATAAGGCTATAGTTGAAGGCCAGCGTCTGATGGCAGAAGTGAAAAAGCAGATTGAGACCGAAAAGGAAAGTGCAATCCGCGATATTCGTCGTCAAGTAGCTGTGCTTTCAGTCGAAATAGCTGAAAAGATTATGCGGAGCAAGCTTATTGATGCCAAAGAGCAAAATGCTTTGATAGACCGTATGCTGGATGAAATGCTTGAATCTTCAAAAAAATAATTAGGTTATGAATACGGGAGTTGTTTCCAGACGTTATGCAAAGGCATTACTTGCTTATGCCAAGACGGTGAATAAGGAAGACAAAGTGTATCAGGAAATGAAAAGACTTGCTACCTATTTTGACCGTGTTGCCGATTTGCGTCATGCAGTGGAGAATCCTGTATTGGATGTCCAGACAAAGCTGAAATTATTGCATGAAGCAGCTGGCGGAGCCAATGTAAGCGACGAGCTGATGCGTTTCTTTAGTCTGGTATTAGAAGAAAAAAGAGAAAAATTCTTGCAGTTCATGACCTGGTCGTACATTGATTTGTATCGTGAGGATAAAAACATTCTCATCGGCAAGTTAATGACTGCTGTGCCATCACCCAAATTGGAAGACTACTTGAAAAAGTCTTTGTCAAAAAGTAACAATAATGCTACTATTGAATTGGATACGAAAGTGGATTCTGAACTGATTGGTGGTTATATCGTAGAGGTCGCCGGGTATCGGATGGATGCCAGTGTGGCTAATCAGTTAAAGCGTGTGAAACAGCAGTTTATAGCAAAAAACAGGAGAATCATTTAATAGAATTGAGAATTTTGAAAGGGGAGAAGCCATGAGCTTCTCCAACTTTCTATTTCTGATTCTTAATATTCAATTTATTAAGCTTATGCCAGAAAATAATAATATCAAACCCAGTGAAGTTTCGGAAGTGTTACTCCAGCAGTTGCAAGGAATAGACACTTCTCTGAAATTCGATGAAGTAGGTACCGTGCTTCAGGTGAGCGATGGCGTGGCTCGTATTTACGGATTACGTAATGCTGAAGCCAATGAATTGCTCCAGTTTGAGAACGGACTTATGGGAGTCGTGATGAATCTGGAGGAAGACAATGTCGGAGCCGTCTTGTTGGGACCTACCGATCAAGTGAAAGAAGGGATGGTCGTTAAGCGGACTAATCGTATTGCCTCTATTAATGTAGGAGAAGGTATGTTGGGACGTGTTATCGACCCGTTAGGGGTACCTTTGGACGGACGTGGTGAAATAGGAGGAGATACTTGTGAAATGCCTTTGGAACGCAAGGCACCGGGAGTAATTTTCCGTCAGCCTGTGACTGAACCGTTACAGACAGGTCTGAAAGCTATTGATGCCATGATTCCTATTGGACGTGGACAGCGTGAGTTGATTATTGGTGACCGTCAGACAGGTAAGACAGCTATTGCCATCGACACTATTATCAACCAGCGTCATAATTACGAAGCAGGAGATCCTGTATATTGCATTTATGTGGCAGTAGGTCAGAAAGGTTCCACTGTTGCGAGCCTTGTAAATGTATTGCGCGAAAAAGGTGCGATGGATTATACGATTGTGGTAGCTGCTACTGCATCCGATCCTGCAGCCTTGCAGTATTTTGCACCATTTGCAGGTGCAGCTATCGGTGAATATTTCCGCGATACGGGCCGTCATGCGTTAGTTGTTTACGATGACTTGTCAAAGCAGGCTGTCGCTTATCGTGAAGTATCTTTGATTTTGCGCCGCCCTTCAGGCCGTGAAGCCTATCCGGGCGATATTTTCTATTTGCATTCTCGTCTGTTGGAGCGTGCGGCAAAGATTATCAGCCAGCAAGAGGTGGCAGAAACCATGAACGATTTGCCTGCAAGCCTGAAAGGGAAGGTGAAAGCGGGTGGTTCGCTTACCGCGTTGCCTATTATCGAGACACAGGCAGGCGACGTTTCGGCTTATATTCCTACCAATGTGATTTCTATTACTGATGGTCAGATATTCTTGGAAACAGACTTGTTCAACCAAGGCTTCCGACCTGCCATCAACGTGGGTATTTCTGTATCCCGTGTCGGTGGTAGCGCACAGGTCAAGAGTATGAAGAAAGTGGCAGGTACGTTGAAAATTGACCAGGCTCAGTATCGCGAACTGGAGGCATTCTCTAAATTCAGTAGTGATATGGATCCCGTTACTGCCATGGCTATCGACCGTGGCCGTAAGAACAACCAGTTGCTTATCCAGCCTCAGTATTCACCGATGCCGGTAGGCGAGCAGGTTGCCATCTTGTATTGTGGAACACACTCGTTGATGCGTGATATTCCTATTGATAAGGTTCGCGCATTTCAGGATGCGTTTCTTACTACGATGCGTGCTAATCATCAAAAAGATGTATTGGATGTGTTGGCAAGTGGAAAAATCAATGACGAGGTGACAACAATCATCGAAAAAGTAGCGGCAGACACTGTAGGACAATTTAAAGACAAATAATCATCATGGCATCACTGAAAGAAGTAAAAGGAAGAATCAATTCCATCAACGGGACGCTGAAAATCACTTCGGCGATGAAGATGGTAGCCTCTGCCAAGCTCCATAAGGCGCAAGGCGACATTGAAAATATGCTTCCTTACGAACGAAGACTGCACCATATGCTCACTAATTTTTTAAGTTCGGGACAAAGTGTGGAGTCGCCTTTCATTGTGAAACGTGATGTGAGGAAGATTGCGATTGTCGTGTTTGCATCGAATAGTAGTTTGTGCGGGGGATTCAATGCAAATGTGATTCGCCATTTGCAGGAAACGGTAGCAGAATATGCTCAGGCAGTGCGGAAGGATGATATCCTGATTTATCCGGTAGGACGTAAAGTGGCTGATGCTGTCAAGAAGATGGGATACACTCCAATGGGTGACTATCAACACATGAGTGGAAAGCCCAATTACAAAGAAGCATCCGATTTGGCAGAGGAGCTTATTGACCGTTATTTGGCTGATGAAATTCAGGAGGTCATCTTGCTGTACAACCATTTTAAGTCTTCATCTTCGCAGATTCTGACCAAAGAGGCGTATTTGCCGCTTGATTTGTCTGCAGAGCAGAAAAATCAAGAAGGGGAAGACGATACGCGGAAATTCCACATGGAAGCTGATTATATTATTGAGCCTTCGGCAGAACGGGTGATGCAGGAACTATTACCCAAGGTACTGCGTCTGAAGATTTATACCGTTTTGCTTGACTCGGCTGCAGCCGAACATGCAGCACGTACGATGGCGATGCAGATTGCTACGGATAATGCCAATGACTTGCTTCAAGAGCTTACATTGCTTTATAATAAGAGCCGTCAGCAGGCAATTACCAATGAATTGCTTGATATTGTGGGTGGTACGATGGCATGATTGTTGTTGTAGGGAAGAAGGTAATTGATTCCCAACCCCGGCAAGTTAGGATTATTTTATAAGAATGGCATATGAAAATGGCGAGATCATTTCATATGCCATTTTTTTAGGGATACCTGGCGTATGGCTACTACAAGGGTTATCTTCTCCAATGAAGAGGATGATTCTTTATTTTTCCGGTATGTAGAATTTGTCATTAAATGAATGCCGCCAACAATCGATACATACCTCTGAAAAATGAATATATACTGCATACGCGGTTGAATATATACTGCATCTGCGGTTGAATATATACTGCATCTGCTTATGGATATAACTTCATCGGCAAATGCAGTACTACTGCGTTTTCAATTCAGCCGGATTGGCTAAATGAGGACATTCGTTAATTGGGGAATATGAAAGGTGTAGACCAACTTATTTGCTAGGCTTAGGAGAAAGATAAGGCATTATAAAGTCTTGTACTTTTTTTGTATATGTCTGAGGATAGTCACGGTAGGAGTGTGCATGGTCTACTCCTGGCACAACCCATAAGGATTTGGGTTGAGGCTTAGCATCGTAGAGCTTGTATATCATATAGGTAGGGACGAAATCATCGTTTCCACCATGAATGAATAGCATCGGGAGGTGACATTTCTCCACTTGATTTAGTGCTGAAGCTTCGTGAAAGTTCCATCCGTTCTGAAGTTGGCATATCCAACTGGTGATATACAGCAAGGGGAATGCAGGCAGGTGAAACATTCCTTGCAGTTCTTTTTCAAACTGGTCCCATACACTAGTATAGCCACAATCTTCTACAAAACATTTAATGTAAGTCGGAAGCTCTTCGCCTGAAAGCATCATTGTTGTGGCTGCTCCCATTGAAATGCCGTGAACTACAGTACGGAGAGAATCGCCAAAAAGGTGGGGGGCTACATTTATCCATTGCATTACGTCTTTTCTGTCAAGCCACCCCATTTGGATAGCATCACCTTCTGACAAACCGGAATAGCGCAGGTCGGGCAACAATACATTGAAATCAAGCGAGTGGTTATAGAGGTATCCGATATGAAACATGCGTATGGCATTATCTGTATATCCGTGTATGATAACTGCAGTATTTGCCGTAGGTTTGGAAGAATAGGCATAGAATGCATGCAGGCGGATACCATCGGGAGCAGTGATAAAAGTATCGCGTAATGCATTGCATTGTGTCAGACTGTCTATCCAAGGCACAACTTGTGGATAAGTTTCGCGTATGTAAGTCATTGAGCTTTTTATGTCTTTCCCACGGTTAATAGGCCGTAAGGAAAAGTCAAGCATATACAAGCCTGCTCCAATGAAGATACCTGCCAATACAAGGATTCCCACTATGGCGCTGATAAGAATTTTCTTTTTTTTCACTGCACAACCTGTTTATTAGTTATTAATGGCTTGTTCTGGTAGATGCGGAAAATCATTTGTTCCAGATTTCCCATGAACCGAATGCTTGTAGCAAAAGCATTTCCAGTCCGTTTTTCACCACGGCTCCCTGATCACTTCCTTTTTTCATAAAAAGTGTCGTGTCGGGGTTGTATAAGAGGTCGTAGAGTAAGTGTCGTGAGGTAAGACATTCGTAAGGAATATCAGGACATTGGTCGGCTTGCGGATACATACCTACAGGGGTACAATTGACGATAACTTTGTATTCGTCCATTATTTCGGGAGTGATTTCCTTGTAGGTGATGGTATGGTCATCGTGTCGGTTTCGGGAAACGAATCGTGTTTCTAGCCCGAGTTGCTTCAAACCGTAGTTGATAGCTTTAGATGAACCTCCTGTACCTAAGATGAGAGCTTTTTTATGGTAGGATTCAAGTAGTGATTCTATTGACCGCGTAAAGCCGATGACGTCAGAATTGTATCCTGTCAGCCTCAGCTTGCCTTTTGTCCATTCGAACTTGATGACGTTGACCGCACCGATTTCGGCAGCTACAGGGTCTATATGGTCGAGATAAGAGATGACTTTTTCCTTGTAAGGGATAGTGACATTCAATCCGCAAAGGTCGGGATTGGTTGCTGTTACTTTGGGAAACTCGTCAATGGTGGGTATTTCGAAGTTAACATATTGTGCATCGATGTTTTCTGAGGCGAACTTCTCATTGAAGAAGTTTTTGGAAAAAGAATGTCCCAGTGGATAGCCTATCAAACCAAATTTTTTCATAGAATAAAATTTATAAAGTATTATTTAGTGGCAAAATAAAGCGTGCAGACGCCCAAAGTCAGTCTTTTGAATTTCACTTCCCGGAAACCTGCTTTGCGAAGAATTCCCTGCATTGCCTCTCCTTGTGGGAAAGCCTTGATGGAGTTGGGCAGGTAGGTATAGGCACTGTTGTCTTTCGAAAACAGTTTCCCCAGATTAGGGATAACGATTTTTGAATAGATGGAGTAAAGTTGCTTCATCGGGAACCATTCAGGTTCTGACAATTCTAGAATTACAAGATGCCCTCCGGGAACCAGTACCCGGTGCATCTCTTGCAGGCCTTTATCAAGATTCTCGAAGTTACGTATGCCGAAAGCTACGGTAATGGCATCAAAGCGGTTATCCGGAAAAGAAAGAGTCGTGCAGTCTTCTTTAGCGAAAGAAATCTGCTTGTCGAGATGCATTTGTTTTACTTTTTCGCGTCCTATGTTCATCATACCTTCCGAGATGTCGGTTCCTATTAATTCTTCGGGTTGGAGCATACGGTAGGCTTGGATGGCGAAGTCTCCTGTTCCGGTAGCTACATCCATGATGTGTTGCGGCCGGTAGGGTTTAAGCAGGCGGATGGCTTTACGCCGCCAGCTTTTGTCGATGTCCAAAGAAAGCAGGTGATTCAGTTTGTCATAAGCAGGTGCGATGTTGTCGAACATTTTTTCTACCTGTACTGCTTTTCCTTCGCTTTCGTTATAGGGCTTGATTTTCTCTTGTGGATAATGGGTCATAGGAGATTTTTTAATGTGCTAATTGTTATAATGAACAATGTGCTAATGTGCCAATGAGTTTTTTAATGTGCTAATGAATAATGTGCTGATAGAAAAAATATTCTCTCATTAGCACATTCTCTCATTAGCACATTCTCTCATTAGCACATTGTCATATTCTCACATTGTTACATTGTCACATTTTTATCATTCCATCAAATAATTCATCACGTTCTTTTCGATACGTTCGCTCAGATGGTCGGTATCGGCTTTGACAAAAGGTTCGCCGGTGATGTGCTCATAAAGTTCGATGTAACGGTCGCTGATGGACGATACTATCTCTGGAGTTATTTCGGGCACTTTTTGTCCTTCTTTGCCTTGGAAGCCATTGTCCATCAGCCATTCGCGGACAAATTCTTTCGAGAGCTGGCGTTGCGGTTCTTCGTTTTCGAAGCGTTCCTGATAGCCTTCCAGGTAGAAGTAGCGGCTTGAGTCTGGAGTGTGGATTTCATCCATCAGGTAGATTTCACCGTTGTGTTTGCCGAATTCGTATTTTGTGTCTACCAGTATCAGGCCTCTTTGGGCGGCGATTTGTGTACCACGTTCAAAGAGGGCAAGTGTATAGCGTTCCAGTATGTCATATTCTTCGGGAGTAGCTAATCCACGTGCCAGGATTTCTTCTTTTGAGATGTCTTCATCGTGCATACCCATTTCCGCCTTGGTGGTAGGGGTGATGATGGGATGAGGAAATTTTTCGTTTTCACGCATATTTTCGGGCAGACGTACGCCACAAATTTCACGTACACCGCTCTTATAGGCACGCCATGCACTTCCGCACAGATAGCCGCGCACTATCATTTCAATGGGGAAGCCTTGGCACAATACGCCTACGGTTACCATGGGGTCGGGAGTAGCAAGTTTCCAGTTGGGGCAGATATCGGCGGTAGCATCCAGAAATTTGGCTGCGATTTGGTTCAGCATCTGTCCTTTATAAGGGATACCTTCGGGCAAAACCACGTCGAAAGCGGAGATGCGGTCGGTTGCCACCATAATCAGTTTCTCATCATTGATGTTGTACACATCACGTACTTTTCCGTGATATACACTTTTTTGTCCCGGAAAGTGGAAATCGGTTTTTGTCAATGCTTTGCTCATAGTTTTATATTTTATTATATTTTTAATTAGGTGACAAGTTTTCAGTGGGCAAGGTTTTCAGATAATCTTGACTGTTCAGGACCTTGTCACCTTGTTGCCTTTGTTCTCTTCTTCGAATTTTTCGTATGCCTCCACGATACGTGTCACCAGTTTATGGCGTACGATGTCTTTTTTGTTCAGCTCGATAAAGCCGATGCCCTTCACTCCTTTCAGAATCTTAAGGGCTTGTACCAGTCCCGAAGTCTGGTGTGAAGGCAAGTCTATTTGCGTCATATCACCTGTTACAATCATCTTGGTATTCATCCCCATACGTGTAAGGAACATTTTGATTTGTTGTGTGGTGGTATTCTGGGCTTCATCCAGAATTACCACTGCATCGTTCAGTGTACGTCCACGCATAAAAGCCAGCGGGGCTATCTGTATGATGTTCAGGTCCATATACTCCTTGAGCTTGGCGGCAGGAATCATATCTTGCAATGCATCATATAGCGGTTGCAGGTAAGGATCGATTTTATCTTTCATGTCACCCGGTAAGAATCCCAGTTTTTCTCCCGCTTCTACGGCCGGACGGCTCAAGACTATTTTTTTTATTTCCTTGTTTTTCAAAGCACGTACTGCCAGTGCTATAGCGGTATAGGTTTTTCCTGAACCGGCAGGACCGATGGCAAAAATCAAGTCGTTCTTGTCGAACTCTTTGACTAGCTTCAGCTGGTTGGTACTCCGCGGTGTGATGGGTTTTCCCGTTACGCTGTATACGATGGCATCCCCTGTTTTTTCTACCGCAGGTTTGTTTCCCTTGATGATATCGAGGATGGTTTCTTCGTTTAACGAATTGTATTGTGCACAATGCTTTTCCAAGTCAAGGATAGCTTCTTCGAAAGCGCACATTTCTTCTTCGTCTCCCATAATCTTGATGACATTTCCACGTGCTACGATTCGTAGTTTTGGAAACAATGCTTTAATCATCTGCATGTTGGCGTTATTGACGCCATAAAAGACAACCGGGTCAATGTCCTCCAGTACAATATGCTTTTCTATCATTCAGTCTTTGTTCGTATTTAAATTTCTGCAAATTTAATCATTCCTTTTAATCTAACGCTTCTTATCGGGCATTTTCTTTTCTTTTTTCATCGGATGTTTCGTTGAATCTCGTTATCTTTGTGCCATATTGTTTAGATTTGTGAAATCTGTACTAAAAAAGAAGAAAATGATACGAACTTTCATACGAACAGTCCTGATAATAGGGGGCTTTTTGGTTGTGTTGGGAAGCTGTATGGAGCCTGACCGGAGTATTGTGCTGAACAATCCGCACAACATCCGTGGGGTAGTAAGTTATAAACGGAGTTTCAATGACCTGAATGATGTGCAGTTGTCTTCAGCTAAGCGTATCGGCATCCGTCCCATTGCTTCGCGTGAAGAGGCCGAAGATGAAGTCGGGTCACGTCTTACCCACATAGCTCCGTGCGGGCATTATGATATGGACTCATTGACACATTCAATTCCTTTTCTTGTTCCGAAGGCTAGTGCCTTGCTGGATACTATAGGCATGAATTTTCTTGACTCATTGGGTCGGAAGGGGTTGAATCCGAATAAAATTATTGTGACTTCGGTGTTGCGCACCAAAGATGACGTGAAGCGTTTACGTCGTACCAACGGAAATGCTTCGCTCAACTCATGTCATTTTTATGGTACTACGTTCGATATCAGTTGGAAACGATTTGCTAAAGTCGAGCATCCCGAGGGGCGTCCCATGCAGGGTGTGGGTGCAGATACCTTGAAACTGGTATTGTCGGAAGTGCTTCGTGACTTACGTCAGGCAGACCGGTGTTATGTGAAGTATGAGTTGCGTCAAGGATGTTTTCACATAACGGCAAGATAAGGGAAATGGTACGTTATTTCATTTATTTAGGATATGACGGCACAGCTTATCACGGCTGGCAGGTACAACCCAATGGCATGAGTGTACAAGAAGTATTGCAAAAAGCCTTGTCTGTCTTGATGCGCCGTCCGGTGGAAGTGGTTGGAGCCGGGCGTACCGATGCCGGTGTGCATGCTCGTCTGATGGTGGCACATGTTGATTTTGATGCTCCGGTAGATATATTTCGGATGGTGGACAAGCTGAATCGCCTGCTTCCGCCTGACATTGCGGTTTACCGGATGCGTCGGGTTACAAACGAGGCTCATGCCCGTTTTGATGCCACTTATCGGCGGTATCAGTACCATATTACCACAAATAAGGATCCATTCCATCGGCATTATGCATGGCGTGTATTTCAGTCGCTTGACTTCGAGGCGATGAATCGGGCTGCATCTGTTCTTTTCGAATACACCGATTTTACGAGCTTCAGCAAGCTTCATACTGATGTGAAGACTAATAATTGCCGTATCATGCAAGCTGGTTGGGAACAGGTGGGCGAAGATGAATGGGTGTTTACTATTCAGGCAGACCGTTTTCTCCGTAATATGGTGCGTGCGGTGGTAGGTACGCTAGTCGAAGTAGGTAGGGGCAAACTTACCCTTGACGGGTTCCGTCGGGTGATAGAAGCAAAAGACCGTTGTAGTGCAGGGACTTCCGTGCCTGCACATGCTCTTTTCCTGGTTGATGTGGGCTATCCGGACCTTCTGTTTTATCCATAAACCAGATATCCCACAATACCGCTTAGTACAATCAGCAGGATGGGATTGGCCTTAAAGCGGTAGGAGGCTATGAAGACAGTTACGAAGAGGATGATGCTGACGATGATTTGCACATTGGCGGTGCCGAAGTTTTCTCCATTCATCAATACGAGGGCGGCAGCAGCAAGCAGTCCTACTACGCCCGGACGTAACCCACTAAATACGGAAGACACTGCAGGATGTTTTTGGTATTTCAGGAAGAACCGGCTGATGAGGACCATCAAGATAAACGAAGGAAGCACCACGGCACCAGTCGTGATAATAGAGCCTAAAATACCCCAAGCGTGCGAATAGCCTGCATTGACTACTGCCGTATACCCCACATAAGTAGCAGAGTTGATACCGATAGGACCAGGAGTCATTTGGCTGATGGCGATGATGTCGGTAAACTCGGGCGATGTGAGCCAGGCGTGGCGGGTCACAACTTCGCCTTGTATCATGGATATCATGGCGTACCCGCCTCCGAATCCAAAAAGTCCGATTTTGAAGAATGCGTAAAAAAGTTGCAGGAAAAGCATATGGATAATTAATAGTTAATAATTAATAATTAATAGTGAACGGTTGATGTTTGAGCCGGTGTATGCAAACTTCTAATTTTCAACGTTTAGATTTTAACCTCCCATAGATGTATCCTCCCAGTCCGCTTAGGATAATGACATAAATGGGAGAAAAACCCAAGAGCCAGATAAGAAGAGCGGAAACAATGGGAATCCACACGTTATAGCGGTTAATACGTGCCGACTTTGCCATCTTGAACGTGGGGGCAGCTATTAATGCCACTACAGCAGGGCGGATGCCCTTGAACACGTTTTCCACTGCAGGGTATTGTTTGAATTGTTGGAAGAAAAGGGCAATGGCAAGGATGACAAGGAACGAAGGGAGGATGGTGCCCAGTGCCATCCAGAAAGCTCCCCAGAACTTTCGTAACTTGTAGCCGATGAAAATGGCGATATTGACGGCAAAGATGCCGGGTACGGTTTGTGCCAGTGCCATCAGGTCGAGGAAGTCTTCGCGGGTAATCCATTTCCGTTTGTCGACTAGTTCGTCTTCGATGAGCGGCACCATGGCATATCCGCCCCCGATGGTGAACATCCCGATGCGGGTAAAGATAAGGAATGACTTGATGTAGAAATTCATGTTGTTGTTTTAATCGGTTTGTTATTCGTTTTTCTTATATACGCTGGGCGGCACGCCATAAAATTTCTTGAACGTGTCGGCGAAATATTTCGGATCGGCAAAACCCATACGGTCGGAAACTTCTGCTACCGTGTATTGCTGGCTTTTCAGCAGGGTGGCAGCTTCTTGCATACGGATATTGCGGATGAATTCGTTGGGGGCGATGCCCGTTAGTGCCTTCATCTTGTTGTAAAAACTGGTGCGGCTCATGTTCATGCTGGCGCACAGGGTGTCTACAGTCAGTTCACCTCCTAGGTTTTCCTTAATGAAAGTAGTGGCACGGCGCATGAAGTCTTCGTCCAGTCCTGATGGGAGAGGGATGTCTTCGGCAGGTGGTTCCATGTCTAATGATGCCTGCTTCAGACGCTTACGTATAAACTCACGGTTTTCCAACAGGTTATTGATATTTGCTTTCAGTACTGTCAGGTCGAAGGGCTTTACAATATGCATGTCTGCTTTGGTCTGTAGACCGCGCAGGATATCCTCCTTAGTTCCCAGGGCTGTGAGCAGAATGACTGGTATGTGGCTGGTTTCAATGTCACTTTTCAGGGTTCCACATAGCTCTTCTCCGTTCATTACGGGCATCATTACGTCGGAGATGACCAGGTCGGGCTGAAGGGTGCGTATCTTGCTGAGTGCCTCTTGTCCGTTGCCGGCTTCTTCTGTACGATAGGTGTCAGCCAGGTTTTCTGCAAGGAAAGTGCGCAGGCTGGTGTTGTCTTCTACTATTAAGATAAGAGGAGCATTGGAAGCTGCTTTCCGGACGTTCTTTTTCTGAGGAAGTGCAGGAAGAATTTCTTCTCGTTCTTCCATTGTGGCGAAGGCTTCGCCTGGGATTTCATCGGTGCGATACTGATAATGTTCGCTCCGGATGGGGAAGCTCAAGATGAAGGTGGTGCCTGCGTTTTCAGCACTTGTGAAACTTATTTTTCCTTCGTGATTACGGATGAGCCGGTAGGTGAGCAACATGCCGATACCTGAACCCGTTATCAGTTGGTTGGTAGCATTTCTGCCCCGGAAAAGGAAACGGAACAGTTTCTTTTGGTCTTCTTTGGGGATGCCGATTCCGGTGTCTTTGATGCAGAGTGTCCAGCGATTCTTGGTATATCCGGATTCTATCTGTATTTCTCCTCCGTGCGGTGTGTACTTCAAGGCGTTGCTGATGAGGTTTCGTAGGATAGAGTCTATTTTATTACGGTCTATCCATACATTCAGTTGGCTGAAAGTGGAGGTATAATGTAGGCTGATGCCTTTTTGTTCGGCGTATGCCTGAAATTGTTTCAGGTAGGTTTGCAGGTAGGTTCCCAGCTCATGTCGTGACACTACGGCTTGTGAACTGTAGTAACTTTCTTTCTGGAAGTTGATGAGATTGTCTGCAAGGTCAGAGAGGTTTTCGGTGCTTTGCAGGGCGAGGTTTAGATTCATTACTCCCTTATCGCTTAAATGTTCGTCTTTCAGGATTTCACCCAAAGGAGCCTTGATGAGGGTGAGCGGTGTACGGATATCGTGAGCGGTATGTACGAAGAAATTGATTTTCTCTTGCGATACTTGTTTCTCGTGGCGTATCATTTTGATGCGTACTAAGAGGTATGTGATGCCGATGATGATAAGGGCATAGCCCAGAAATGCCCAAAAGGTGAGCCATGCCGGACGTCCTATCAGGATACGGATAGAGCGCTCTTCTATCGGTTGGTGATTATCGGTCAGGACGGCTCGTACGTGCAGGGTATAATTGCCTGGCGAGAGGTTGGTGTATTGGATGAGTCCGTCGGGCGAGAGAGGTGACCATTCATCGTAGAATCCTTCCAGTTTCCAGCTGTATGCAATGTCGGATGAATTGTCGAAATTGATGGATGAAACGTTGAGTGAGAAAGTGTTCTGGTTATACCCCAGCTTGATTTGTGTCGTTTGGTCAAGCGGTTGGGAAAGGGGAGAATCTTTCTCTCCCGCGTGTACTGTTCGGTACATGATTTTCAAGTCTGTAAATACCAGATGGCTATAGAAATCGGAAGGTAACTGGATGTTGTCAGGCAAGACGATGGCACCTTCGTTACTTCCGAATATCATTTCCCCATTCCGGCTATGGATAGCTGCATTGGGGTTGAAGCTTGCTGCCAGCAGACCTTGCTCTTTGGTCCAGTTAGTAAATGTACCAGTGGAGAGGTTGAAAAATGCCAGTCCGTTTTCTGTGCCCAGGTAGAGATTTCCTTCACGGTCGTTCGTGATGCTGTAAATATTGTTGCTTCCCAAGCCACTGTTTTCGGTATGGTAGTGCCGGATGATTTTTCCTTGATCATCGGCAACGAACAGTCCGTTTCCGGAGGTTCCGATATAGGTATACCGGCTTTTTTGGTGCAGACAGATGGCATTGATGCAACCCATTTCGATTTCATTGTCAAGTGGACGGATTTCACCACTCTGTTTGTTGAGGACGAATACTCCGTTTATGGTACCTGCCCACATTGTCTGTTTGTCTTTTTGTACCAATGTTGTAATAGGATAGCCTATGTCATACTCGGCAGTGGCGTGCGTGTGAGGATGATGCGATTTCAGGCGGTAGAATCCTCCAGTCCATACAAGGCCTTCTTCATCGCGCAGGATGCATCGGATATATTTGTCCGGTCCTTCTTCGGGTGAGAACTTTTGTTGCTGATAAAAGGTCACTCGTCTGGCCTGCTTGTCTATTGCATAGATTCCCGACATGTATCCTCCGGTTAGGATAAGGCCGGGGCGAACTTCGCAAAGAGCTGTAAAGATGCGGTTTTCACTTTCTCCGTTGGAGCCTTTGTCGGAAGAAGTGAGATAGTTGGTCCATTGCTTCCGCTGAGTGTCAAAACAGCTTATGCCGTTGCTGGTGGCATACCAGATGTCTCCATCGGCATCTTCCAGAATGTCGTTGATACAATTGTTTGCCAAGGAATTGGCATTGTTGGGCGAGTGTACAAGCCACTGATAACTGGGATATTGTTCCGAATAGATAGTGATACCAGTAGGGTAGACCACGTTCCAAAGTCGTCTGGCGTGGTCCATGTAAATATCTTTGATGATGTTTCCATTCATCTTATTGGGGGTGCGTGGGTCTTCTTGCAGGAATGGTTCCAGGTGCAGGCGGTTCATGTCCAGGCGGTAAACGCCTTTCCCATCGGTAGCGATATAAAGTGTATCAGGGTACGTACGGTCTGGGATGATATTGTTAATGCCAATATCTTTCATCGAATTGCCCAGTGCCGTTAGCTTTTCTTGCAGCGGATTATATACATACACCTTATCCAGCAGGCTATTGATGACAAGCTGGTGTGTAGGTTGGTGGTAATAGATATAGTCTATCAGTTGGAGGGCAGGCAGATGGATGGGATATATCTCTCGAATCTGGAAATCCTCGAACCGGATTTTGTATAATTGTAGTTCGGATGCCAGATAATATTCGGTTGCATTTGCCTGTGCAATGCCAATGATTTTGCCTTTTGCCTGTTGGGGTAACTGGTAGTGTTTACCCGAGTGGATGTCGTAAATGACAAAATGCTGGTTCACGCACATCCATATCCGGTCCGAACGGTCCATATAAAGTGCCGATATAGGGTGCTTCTTCAATTCCGGATAAGCAAGATGCAGGTCGAAAGTGAGCTGGAAAGAATCTTTCAGTTCGTTGTAGCGAAAAAGGTGTCCATCTTTTCCTATTTCCCATATTGTCTGTTTGCTGTCGGTGCGTAGGAGGTTAAGGTTGGGATAGAAGTCTTGGGCTTTTCCTTGATGGAACAGGTCGTAATGTGTGAACCGTTTCCCGTCGTAACGGTCTGCCCCTTTGTGGGTAAGTATCCAGATATAATATTGTTTTCCTTGTTCGATAGAAAGTACCCTTCTGCTGCTGAGTCCGTTATCCATGCCGATGTATTTGAATATTTGGGCGTTTATAGGGAATAATGACATCAGTATCATTCCTATTAGAATAAAGAACTTGTTCAGCATAACGGAAAGGTTTATGAGTTTTGTTTTTAACGCGGATTAACGCAGATTTTCGCAGATATTCATTCGATAATCTGCGTTAATCCGCGTTAATCTGTGTTTCCTTATATATTAAAGGTATTTACTTATGTACTTCTACCCACTTACGTGCATTGACGAAGGCTTCCATCCACGGTGTGATTTGGTCTTCGTGAATGCGGTCGGCAGGATAGTAGGCATTGTTCCAGGGGAAGCAGGCACGTTCCAAGTGCGGCATCATAGCCAGATGGCGTCCGTCCTGACTGGCGATACCTGCTACGCTATAGTCTGAACCGTTCGGATTGCCCGGATATTCATCGTATGAATATTTCAATACCACGTTGTAATGGTCTTCAGGATAAGGCAATGAGAATTTTCCTTCTCCATGGGCTACCCAGATGCCTAGTTTTGAGCCGCTCAACGAGCCGAACATCACGCTTCGGTTCATCGGTACGGTTACACCCAGGAATGCCGATTCGAACTTGTGCGAGTCGTTGTGCAACATTTTGCCCTGTTTCTTGTCCTCAGGAGTAATCAGCCCTAATTCCATCATCAGCTGACATCCGTTGCATACGCCTAACGAAAGGGTATCCTTGCGTGCATAGAAGTTATCAAGTGCCGCCTTGGCTTTCGGGTTGAAGAGGAAGGTCCCAGCCCATCCTTTTGCCGAGCCTAATACGTCGGAATTGGAGAACCCTCCGCAGAACACGATGAAATGGATGTCTTCCAGTGTTTCGCGTCCGCTTACAAGGTCGGTCATCGTTACGTCTTTTACATCGAAGCCTGCCAAGTAGAGCATATATGCCATTTCGCGTTCACCGTTGGTTCCTTTTTCACGGATGATTGCCGCCTTGATGCCGCTTGGTGTGCGTCGGTCGGGGTTCAAGCCGAATTGTGACAATTTGCCTGTAAATGACTTGTCGAATACGGTTTCGAGCGGTTGCATCTTGTAGTTCTCGAAACGTTTCTTGGCGCATCCGTTCATGCTCTGCTTGCGGTCGAGGAGGTAGGAAGTAGAGTACCATACATCACGCAAGTAGTCGATGCCGAACTGGTAAGTAGCTTCGTGAAGCGTGACAAGTATATGGCGTTCGTCGGCAGGTGTACCCAGCTTGACAAAGCCTACGCCTGCATCTTCCAGGATTTTCTTGACTTCGTGTTTGTGCTTGTCGGCTATCTGGATGACAACACCCGGATTTTCGGCGAAGAGAATCTTCACGATGTCTTCGTGCTTGAACTTGTTGAGGTTGATTTCCATACCGCCTTCGGTATTGGCGAAGCACATTTCGAGTAAGGTAGTGATAAGACCTCCAGCCGAAATGTCGTGTCCTGCCAAAATCAATCCTTTGTTCACCAGTTCCTGAATGGCAAGGAATGCATTGCGGAAATAGTCGGGATTTTGTACGGTGGGAACATCATCGCCTATTTTATTCAAGGATTGGGCAAATGCCGAACCTCCCAAGCGGAGCTGGTCGAAGCTGAAATCGATGTGGTAGAAGGTCGATTTCGGATTGTTTACCATTACCGGAGAAACAACTTTCTTGATATCCGATACTTCGCCTCCTGCAGATACGATAACTGTTCCCGGGCTGATAATCTTTTCTCCGTTCGGGTATTTTTGCGTCATCGAAAGCGAGTCTTTTCCTGTAGGCACATTGATTTGCAAGGCACAGCAGAAATCAGACAATGCTTTCACCGCCGTGTAGAGACGTGCGTCTTCACCTTCTTGCGAGCGGCAGGGCCACATCCAGTTAGCCGAAAGCGAGAGGCTGTCCATGCCGTCTGCCAAAGGTGCCCATACGATGTTGGTCAGGGCTTCGGCTACAGACAATACCGAACCGTATGCCGGATTGGCAAGACCTGCTTGCGGAGCATGTCCGAGAGCTGTGGCAATACCTTTCTCACCCCGATAGTCGAGCGCAACCACACCGCAATCGCTCAAAGGCAACTGAAGTTCGCCCTGACATTGCTGGCGCGCGATTTTACCTGTAACCGAGCGGTCTACTTTGTTGGTCAGCCAGTCCTTGCAGGCTACGGCTTCCAGTTGGAGCACACGGCGCACGTATTCGTTCAGCTTGGTTACATCGTAGGTCACGTTTTCATAGTGGCGTTCTACAGTCTTGTCTACCATATAAGTCTTAGGAGAAGAACCGAACATCTGGTCTACCGCCAGGTCGAACGGGCGTACACCATCGGCTTGCTCGAAGGCAAAACGATGGTCGCCCGTGGTTTCGCCTACCACATACATCGGGGCACGTTCGCGTTCGGCTATCTTTTTCACATGTTCGATAGATTCTTCTTCAATCAACAGTCCCATACGCTCTTGCGATTCGTTGGCAATGATTTCTTTTGCCGAAAGTGTTTCGTCTCCGATAGGCAGCTTGTCCATGTGAATCAATCCGCCGCAATCCTCAACCAATTCCGACAAGCAGTTTACGTGACCTGCCGAACCGTGGTCGTGGATGGAAACAATCGGGTTGGTATCTTCTTCGCAGAGGGCGCGCACTACATTGTATGCGCGTTTCTGCATCTCGGCGTTGGCACGTTGTACGGCATTCAGCTCGATGCCTGATGAATAACGGCCGGTTTCTACCGACGATACCGAACCGCCTCCCAGTCCGATGCGATAGTTGTCACCTCCTAATACTACGATTTCATCTCCTGCTTCGGGCGTTCCTTTCAGGCAATCGCGTTTTGTTCCGTAGCCCACGCCTCCGGCAAGCATAATCACCTTGTCGTATGCATATTTTTCGTTGTTTTCCTGATGCTCGAAGGTCAATACCGAACCGCAGATGAGAGGTTGCCCGAATTTGTTTCCGAAGTCGGAAGCACCGTTCGAAGCCTTAATCAGGATTTGTTCGGGAGTCTGGTACAACCATTTGCGTACGGGCAGGATGCTTTCCCATTCGCGTCCCTCATCGGTACGGGGATAAGAAGTCATATAAACCGCTGTACCTGCAATGGGCCACGAGCCTTTTCCTCCGCCCATACGGTCGCGGATTTCACCTCCGGTACCAGTAGAAGCGCCGTTGAACGGCTCTACCGTTGTGGGGAAGTTATGCGTTTCCGCCTTCAGGGAGATGACGGTCTTTATATCTTTGATGATGAAATAATCGGATGTAGAGTGGTCTTTCGGAGCGAATTGCTCTACTACGGGACCTTCGGCAAAGGCTACATTGTCTTTGTATGCCGAGATAATCTTGTTCGGATTCTCTTTGGTAGTCTTCTTAATCATCTGGAACAAGGATGATTCCATTTCCTTTCCGTCAATGATGAACGTACCGCCGAATATTTTATGGCGGCAATGTTCCGAATTGATTTGGGCGAAACCGAACACCTCCGAGTCGGTCAGCTTGCGTCCCAGGTCTTGTTCTACTTTTTTCAGGTAGTCCATCTCTTCGCGTGAGAGTGCCAGTCCTTCCTGTTCGTTGTAAGCTTCCAGGTCATCAATGTAAATAATGGGCTGGGGTTTGATATTTACGTCAAATATCTGTTGGTTTAGCCCGTGGTACATACGTTGCAGCATCGGGTCGTGTTCCGCGTTTTCGTCCTTTACGGAAAAATATTCTTCGATGCGGCGAATGCCTGTAAGTCCCATATTCTGGGTAATTTCTACCGCGTTCGTACTCCACGGCGTAATCATTTCCCGGCGTGGACCGATGAACCAGCCTTGTAAATTCTCTTCTTTTTCTACCGTCGCGTTTCCATACAGCCAACTCAGTTTCTTGATGTCGTCTGCATTCATTTCCTTATTGCATTGGGTAGCAATCACACTTTGATTAGGTGTTCTGAAAAATAGAATCATAGCGTCTGTTATGGTTAAAATTGATTGTTCACTAAAATTATTCTGCAAAGTTACACAATTCGTTGGAATATTATCGAATAAAAGATAGATTTATATAGATTAGGAAGGAATATTTGTGATGGATTTTCAGGCTGTTGAGATTGTATATATGAGGTGTGTTGGCAACAATTTTGATTTTTGTTTGGCAGATGAGCTTGAAAAAGTTAACTTTGCCGTGCTGAAAACTAACTTATTACATCAAGACAAAATGAATAAAATTATTTCAAAGGAACATTTTTCAGAAAAGGTGTTCAAATTAGTGGTGGAAGCACCACTTATAGCCAAGTCACGTAAGGCTGGGCATTTTGTCATCGTGCGCGTAGGAGAAAAAGGTGAACGTATGCCGCTTACCATAGCTGAGGCAGATCCGGTAAAGGGCACGATTACATTGGTGGTACAAGAGGTGGGATTATCGTCTACACGCCTGTGCGAGTTAAACGAGGGTGATTACATTACTGACGTGGTAGGACCACTTGGTAAGGCCACGCACATTGAAAACTTCGGTACGGTGGTTTGTGCTGGTGGAGGCGTGGGTGTTGCTCCAATGTTGCCTATTGTGCAGGCGTTGAAAGCTGCCGGAAACCGGGTGATTACTGTGCTTGCCGGACGTAGCAAGGAACTGATTATCCTGGAGAAGGAGATGCGTGAAAGTTCGGATGAGGTAATCATTATGACTGATGACGGTTCGTATGGGAAGAAAGGCTTGGTAACGGCTGGTGTGGAAGAAGTCATTCTGCGTGAGAAAGTGGATAAGTGTTTTGCCATCGGTCCGGCAATTATGATGAAGTTCGTTTGCCTGCTCACCAAAAAATACGATATCCCGACCGATGTGTCGCTCAATACCATTATGGTAGATGGAACAGGTATGTGCGGTGCCTGCCGTATAACTGTAGGAGGAAAGACCAAGTTTGTATGCGTAGACGGGCCGGAGTTCGATGGACATCAAGTGGATTTCGATGAAATGTTGAAGCGTATGGGGGCTTTTCGCGATATCGAACGCGAAGAAATACATAAACTCGATCCGGTAGACCCGCACGTATGTGAAGTTACAAAGTCTCAGGACGACCGTACAGCTCCATGGCGAGAAGCCCTGCGTAAGTCAATGAAACCGAAAGAACGCACCGCTATCCCTCGTGTGAAAATGAATGAGTTGGATCCCGAATACCGTTCGCATAGCCGTAAGGAGGAAGTGAATCTCGGATTGAATGAAGAACAGGCATTGACAGAGGCTAAGCGTTGTTTGGATTGTGCCAATCCTTCGTGTATGGAAGGTTGTCCGGTAGGTATCAATATTCCGGGCTTCATTAAAAATATCGAACGTGGTGAGTTTCTTGAGGCGGCTCGTGTATTGAAAAAGACCAGTGCACTGCCTGCAGTTTGTGGTCGGGTATGTCCACAGGAAAAGCAATGTGAGTCGAAGTGCATTCATCTTAAGATGGGGCACGAAGCCGTTGCTATCGGCTACTTGGAGCGTTTTGCTGCTGATTACGAGCGTGAGAGCGGACAGATTTCTACGCCCGAACTGGCTCCGAAGAATGGCGTTAAAGTAGCTGTTGTAGGCTCGGGACCTGCCGGTTTGTCGTTTGCTGGCGATATGGCTAAGATGGGTTATGATGTGACCGTGTTCGAAGCTTTGCACGAAATTGGTGGTGTATTAAAATATGGTATCCCGGAATTTCGGTTGCCGAATAAAATCGTGGATGTAGAGATAGAGAACCTTTCGAAAATGGGGGTAGAGTTTGTAAAAGACTGCATCATTGGGAAGACGGTTTCTGTAGAAGACTTGCAGGCTGAAGGTTATAAGGGTGTTTTTGTAGCATCTGGAGCCGGACTTCCCAACTTCATGAATATTCCGGGCGAGAATTCAATCAATATTATGTCATCGAATGAATATCTGACCCGCGTCAACCTGATGGATGCGGCAAGTGAGGATTCAGATACCCCTGTTACTTTTGGAAAGCGTGTCATTGTGGTCGGAGGCGGAAATACGGCAATGGATTCCGTGCGTACAGCACGCCGTCTAGGAGCTGAGCGGGCAATTATTGTTTACCGTCGGTCGGAAGCTGAAATGCCTGCCCGTATTGAAGAGGTGAAGCACGCCAAAGAAGAAGGTGTGGAGTTTATGACTCTGCACAATCCGCTTGAATATATTGCCGACGAGCAGGGGCGTGTGAAGCAAGTGGTGCTTCAGAAAATGGAGTTAGGAGAACCCGATGCTTCTGGACGCCGTAGCCCGGTGGCTATACCAGGGGCTACTGTAACGCTCGATATTGATATGGCTATTGTCAGTGTGGGCGTGTCGCCAAATCCGATAGTACCGAATTCCATTCCAGGACTGGAACTGGGACGTAAAGGTACCATTGCGGTGAACGATGACATGCAGTCTTCCATTCCTGCTATCTATGCCGGAGGTGATATCGTGCGTGGAGGTGCTACGGTGATTCTGGCAATGGGTGACGGACGTCGTGCTGCAGCCGCCATGGACAAGCAGTTGCGTGGTGCTGTCTAATGAGTGGTATAATATATTGGTATTGATTTTAGAACATTAGGAACGCAGGTTTCCGCAGATTGGAAAAGATAAATCATCTGTGTGAATCTGCGTTTTTGTTGATGAATAAATATTGAAAATGAGTAAAGACAATCGTGCATCGACACCGATGCGCCGACTGCCTTCGTGGCAAGTTTCTTTGATACCTTTTGTGGTATTGACCCTGTCTCTGGTAGTGATTATAAAAATATTCGGCCCCGATGCTCTTTCGGGAGGGAGTCAGGTATGTTTGTTATTGGCTTCTGCTGTTACGGCAGCCATTTCGATGTTTGCCTATAAGAATTCGTGGGAAATTTTGGAGTTTTGCATTCTCGACAATATCCGGTCAGTTGGTACAGCTATCCTTATCTTGTTGCTTATCGGTGCGATTGCCGGCACATGGATGGTGAGTGGTATTGTTCCTGCTATGATATGTTATGGAATGCAGGTAATTTATCCGGCAATATTCTTGGCTGCAGCTTGTGCGATATGTGCGCTAGTATCGCTGATGACAGGGAGTTCGTGGACCACGATTGCCACCATTGGAGTGGCATTGATAGGCATCGGTGTGGCTTTGGGATTTGAACCGGGATGGACGGCAGGTGCTATTGTGTCGGGGGCTTATTTCGGCGATAAGGTCTCTCCGTTATCTGACACGACGGTGTTGGCTTCTTCCTCTTCGGGTACTCCTTTGTTCACTCATATTCGCTATATGATGATTACTACTATCCCTTCGCTGACGATAGCGATGGTGATTTTTCTTGTGGCGAGTCTGATGCACAAGCAGGTTGGAGCGTCACAGACTGCCGAGTTTGCTGGGGCATTGAAATCTGTTTTTAACATTACACCCTGGTTGCTGATTGTTCCGGCACTTACTGGTGTGCTTATTGTTAAGAAAGTACCTGCTGTCTTGACGCTTTTTTGTGCTGCGGTGATGGCTGCCGTAACGGGACTTGTCGCTCAGCCTCAAGCGGTATGGGCAGTAGCGAACCCCGGACTGCCTTTTACTGATTTTTCAGGTTTGTCTTTTTGGGATGCATGTAAGGGCATTACTGTTACATTTTATGGCTCGACGGCTATCCAGACCGGTAATGAGGCTATTGATGCCTTGATTTCTACACGAGGTATGACGGGGATGCTTAATACGATATTCTTGATTGTCTGTTCGGTTACTTTCGGTGGAGTACTTGCGGGAAGTGGTATGCTGAAAAGTCTGACCGAACTGTTTGCCCGTCTTGCCCATAGGGCCTTTACGTTGGTAGGAGCTACGGTTGGAACCGGATTGGTATGTAATATCGTTACGGGCGACCAGTATATTTCCATCTTGCTGACTAGCAGCCTCTATAAGAAACTTTATGAGCGAAAAGGGTATGAAAACCGTTTGCTTAGCCGGTCGGTGGAAGACTCGGCTACTGTCACATCGGTGCTTATTCCATGGAATTCTTGTGGTATGACGCAGGCGACAGTACTTAAAGTACCTACGCTGGAGTATCTTCCATATAGCTTTTTTAATATCCTTTCTCCGTTTATGTCTGTTCTGGTTGCTGCAGTAGGGTATAGAATATTCCGGAGTAAGAAGGCGAAGGCAGAAGAGGTTGATTGAAAGGGAATACGTTTCAGTGCCTCTTTTTGTCGGTTGGGAAAGATTTCTGAAGTCAGTCTTGTGTGAATGCTTTTACTTTGCATGCGTTAATCAATAAAATACAGATGATATGAAATTTTGGTTCGACACACTCCGGAGCCGGCTGCTGCTGACGTTCATCACTTATGTGCTCTACATGTTGCTTTACTTCCTGACTGACGAGGTAATGCGTGATTTCTATCTGGAGAAGCACCCGGTCTGGGATTACGTGGTGGATATTTTGACTACTTTGGTCTGCGTGTTCTTTTTCGTACAGCTTTCCATCTGTTACAGCAAGGTGATTTACAGGCGGTTCGTGTCGTTGGCACACCCTTATCGCAGTCTGATTGTATTCTTCGTCAGATAGCCGTTATCTTCCTCATTACACAAACGGAAATGCCTCAAAAACTTATCCCAAATCATCGCACGATAAATTCAAAACAGTTTCTGAATTGCCTGATGAAATTTTGTAAGCATTCGAACCAATGCTTACTGACTACTGCCTTTCCGGATAGAATCATAACAAGACGCAGCCGGTTGCAGAAGCCCGCGGATATAGTTGCAGTGGCAAGCGCATATAGGTCCATCCGCTGCAAGATTATTAATTTTATACCAGACGAAGTTATCTGTGTGGAGACAAAAAGATACAGTACTCCGGCATTTGATAGGTCTATACAATCTATAGTCACTTGTTTGTCTATGTTGTTACGGTAGTAAAAAGCTATAAACAAGTTTTTTCGGATGGCAGTAAGATGGGCAGCAAGCAATAAAAAAGAGGATAGGATGTTACTCTTTGCGAGTGTACATCCTATCCTCTTTTGGAAATTTAGGGAGTTTGTTATCTCATTTCAATTTGAGTAATTTCACCGATATACATTGTATATTGTTTAGATGTATCGACAGTTTGGTTGAGCGATTTCAATTCATTTGCAGTCATTGGTTGCGCCATCGCTTTTTTGCAAGTAATGATTATTGAAGGCTGTGTGCTTTGGTTGAAGTAGAATGAAACTTTGTAGGTCGTGTTTTGTCCCATCAATGCGTTGGCTGCGATGCGGCTTTGGTCGAATAAAATATAGGCAACATTCTTTCCCAACATTTGTCCCAGTCCACTCCAGCTTTCAGTTTGGATGTCAATGGTTTCTCCGTTTTCAGCAGTCAGAGTGATACGTCCTTGGGTGGCCAGCTCATTCAAGTTGGAAGGAAGCCGGTCTATGCTCACTGTTTTCAGTTCACCTGTAGCAGAAAGAGTGGGCTGTTGTGTAGAGAGAGTGGCAGGTTGTTGTACGTTTGCAGTTGTTTGCGTACCCAGAAGCTTTTGTCCTAAAGCATCGGTTACCTGCTGGAAGAGTTGGTCTTTCAGGTCGATGGTTTCTCTTCTGAACTTTCCACATATCGGAGCCAGTTTCGTTTGTTTCTTGTTTAAAGCCATATCGTCTGTAATCCATTCTTCTGCACTATATTTTTCACCTCCATCACGGGCTTCGTCATACCAATAGCGGATACGTGTCATTTCAAGGTCGCAAATACCTTCTTTGGCATAAATCAGAAATTGATAGTAAATACGTGTGCGGTCGAGTGATAATGCGGAAGAAGAAAATACAATGTATTCTTCAGCTTGTACGGCGATTTCTCCAGCTTCTTCGTTGGTATAGGCTACAAAACTGTTTAGTTTTCCATCGGGTTTAAACCGGTTCGTAGCCCAGTCTAGAAGTTGATTGTAGATTTCCTGTTTCGAGAGTCCGGGTGCTTTGATTTCTTTGGTGAAAGTCACTTTCCCATCGGTCAGGGTTACGGCTCCTGCCAGGTACTTTGGATTTGAGTTGTCGTTTTTATCCTTAGCAATGCCTGTCAGAGGCAAACATATCAAAAGGATGAGCAGTAGTTTTTTCATAATGATTTATTGATTTGATTCTATTTAGAAGGACAAATATAGGAAGAAAACGAAAAAAAAGGCTGAATTTTGCTATAAATAATATGAAAAGAGAAGCGTAAGAAGCTGTTTTGAATTTCTCCAAAAAGTATTTCTTGGCTTGATGTATCCGTTTTCGTGTGTGCTTTGGGCGATTTTTTGGTTCTTTTCGCTCCTGTTCTTCGTCAG
>NZ_NFJG01000259.1:0-615 GCF_002159755.1 Bacteroides sp. An269 | reverse complement strand
TTACAAAGCTAATGAAAACCTTTAATAAAATAAAAAAATTCTCTGGATATTTGGATTACAACATAGAAGAAGCTGTTTTGAATTTCTCCAAAAAGTTTTTCTTGGCTTGATGTATCCGTTTTCGTGTGTGCTTTGGGCGATTTTTTGACCCTTTTCGCTCCTGTTCTTCGTCAGATAGCCCGCTATCTTCCTCATCACAGAAGCAAAAAAGCCTCAAAAACTCATCCCAAATCATCGCACGATAAATTCAAAACAGCTTCTTATTAATAACTATTTTTTTTCTTGCAATGGACACGCAACAAGAACTCGACCGCACGCTGCAAAGGCAAGACTTCGGATCACCGGCAGAATATTTTAGAAAAGTTGCATGTCGGCAATTCCATCCGCGCACTGGATGTGGCGAGAGAGTTGCATTTGTTGTAAGAGGTTGTTTTGATTTTTCCGATAAGTTTGCTTGGCAGATACGAACCAATATATGATTGAAAGGTTCAGTATCTGTTTCAAGGTGTCTTCTTTTTATGTTCTCCAATTGAAAACCGTACGGTTTCCATATCGAGAACGTACGGTTTTCAATTGGAGAACGTACGGTTTTGATATGGAAACCATAAAAGGATG
>NZ_NFJG01000258.1:0-617 GCF_002159755.1 Bacteroides sp. An269 | reverse complement strand
CGGGCATGTCGTCGGAGATAACCGTACCGTTGATGCGGAGGTTCTCGAAGCGGATGTTTCTTACCAAGCGGTCGCGGTCGTAGCCGATGATGTGCGACAGTTCGGCATGATGAAGATGGGCGAATACGTAGCGTTGTCCAACTTGCGCAATGGTACGGATAACCAGAACAATACGGGAAGCTGGCTGGTAAGTGCCACCCAGATGCCGTTTACGACCTATGAATATTGCATCGACTGCTCTTGCCGCGATAAGAACCACGGTGCAACCCATACGCAAATGGCAGATGATGAAGGGCGTGGCAGCGTTCGTCCGGGATGGGAAATCTTGTACAATCATTATGCAAAGGTGGCGAATGTAGGCAGTGGCTATACGTATGCCAAGCAGTTTGCCGACAAACTTCGTCCCGAAGGCGGTGTGGGTGAACCGGAAAACCGTTACGGTACAAACAGCGGTGCGTTCGACCAATTGGGTTGGGCAACCTTGATGCTTTACCGTGAATAGATATTGTTAAGAAGCTGTTTTGAATTTATCGTGCGATGATTTGGGATGAGTTTTTGAGGCATTTTTGCTTCTGTGATGAGGAAGATAGCGGGCTATCTGACGAAGAACAGGAGCG
>NZ_NFJG01000257.1:0-626 GCF_002159755.1 Bacteroides sp. An269 | reverse complement strand
ACGCTTCCGACTTGGAGGCTGAGTGCGGGAATTATGAAAAGCAGATTGCTTCGTATGGGGGCATCGACCTGTTTGTGGGCGGCATCGGTCCCGACGGCCACATCGCGTTTAACGAGCCGGGTTCTTCCCTGACTTCGCGTACCCGTGTGAAGACGCTGACCACCGATACGATTGTGGCAAATTCGCGTTTCTTCGATAACGATGTGGACAAGGTTCCCAAGACTGCGCTGACCGTAGGAGTGGGCACGGTAATGGACGCTAAAGAGGTACTGATCCTTTGCAACGGGCACAATAAGGCGCGTGCCTTGCATCATGCCGTTGAAGGAAGCGTAACGCAGATGTGGACCATCAGTGCCTTGCAGATGCACCGCCACGGCATCATCGTATGCGATGAGGCGGCAACGGACGAACTGAAAGTGGGCACATACCGCTATTTCAAGGACATCGAGCGCAACAACCTGTAATCCATTATCCATTATTAATTGTTAATTGTTAATTATAGCCATGAGAACCAATTTGAGTTCGCAGATATCCCTTAACAGGGTGTCTACCCGATATTACAAGCCGGAGAATACGATTGACCGCTCCGTGCTGACCCGTTTTGAAAAAATCCCTACCAACATCTA
>NZ_NFJG01000256.1:0-627 GCF_002159755.1 Bacteroides sp. An269 | reverse complement strand
CAGAAGGATACTGTTATGTAGACAAAACGGATTTACTCTACCAACTGGTAAAGGAAGGTGTGATTTATTTCCTCAGCCGTCCCCGCAGGTTCGGGAAAAGCCTGCTTGTATCTACTTTGAAAAATTATTTCTTAGGTAAGAAAGAGCTGTTCAAGGGGCTTGCCATCGAGAAGCTGGAAACGGAATGGAAAGAATATCCCGTGTTTCACATCGACTTCAACGGAAGCAACTTCACCGTTCCGGGAACGTTGGAAAAGAAACTGGAAGGATATATTGCCGGTTGGGAAGCCCAATACGGGAAAAGCACTTATCTGACGGATGTGGGAGACCGCTTTGCTTACTTGCTCAAACAAGCCCATGAACAATCGGGTAGACGTTGCGTGGTGTTGATTGACGAATACGACAAGCCTATCCTGGACGTGCTTGATACGGGCATTAAGGGAGAACAGGAGGAAATGTTGCTGGAGGACCGGAACCGGGAAGTGCTGAAAGGATTCTATTCGGTATTCAAGGCTGCAGACGATGACCTGCAGTTCGTCTTGCTCACCGGAGTTACCAAGTTCTCGCAGGTAAGCGTGTTCAGCGGTTTCAACCAGCCTGCCGACATCAGCATGGACATACGCTATG
>NZ_NFJG01000255.1:0-637 GCF_002159755.1 Bacteroides sp. An269 | reverse complement strand
AATGGGGCGTATGGCAATCATCTGTTCGTCACTGGTGGCAATGATGTCCACGTTGTTCACTCTTACAATGGTCTTTGTTTCCATAATGCTGTTTTGTTATTGATAGGTTAGTCGAAGAGTTGCGGTTCGTTCTTCAGGCGTTCGTTGCGAAGCTGCTCCAGCTTCTTGCGCTTGTCGGCAATGGTCTGTTTCAGCTGCTGTTGCTGCTGGTTCAGGTCTGCCAGCTCTTCCAGCAAGGCGATTTCGGCACGGTTCTGCTCCAGCTGGCGTTTCTGCGTGCCGAAGAAATGCTGGTAGAGGGCATCGTAACAGCTGCGCCGGTAGACCCGTACCGCTTCCTGCGCCTCTGGCTTCACATTTGCCGGATTAATGGTAAACAGCCAGCCGAAGATGTAACGGACGGGCAGGCACAGCATTTCGTACTTCTTTCCGTCGGCTCCAGTTGATGCCCTGAGGGCGGCAACTGAATTCAAGTCTTCGTCTTCCTGAATCTTCTTCCGCTGCCTTTCTACACTAATTCCCAACGCCTCGCAAATGGGGCGTATGGCAATCATCTGTTCGTCACTGGTGGCAATGATGTCCACGTTGTTCACTCTTACAATGGTCTTTGTTTCCATAATGCTGTTTTGTTATTGAT
>NZ_NFJG01000254.1:0-639 GCF_002159755.1 Bacteroides sp. An269 | reverse complement strand
TGACACAGTATCCAACCGACCTGACTGAAAAACAGTGGCAAGTTATAAAAAATATTTTAGAGCCGCAAGCGAGGAACCGAAAACATTCGCTTAAAGAGATAATGAATGCAATCCTTTATATCAACAAGACCGGCTGCTAGTGGCGTATGCTTCCCTCTGACTTCGCCCCTTGGCAAACCGTCTATTGCTATTTCCGTAAATGGAAGCTTGAAGGCGTGTTTGAAGAGGTGATGGATACCTTGCACTCCCTTATCCGTAAACAGGCGGGACGGGAGGAAAGTCCCAGTCTTGGCATCATGGATTCCAGAAGCGTAAAGACCTCCCATCATGTTGATTCTGACCGTGGTATAGACGGGAACAAGAAAATCAAGGGACGGAAAGAGCACATCATAGTCGATACGCTCGGCCTTCCGTTAGCCGTCGCAATCCATGAAGCCAACCTGCATGACAGCAAGGGCGCCCCACAAGCCATAGAGAAACTCGCTTATAAATTTCCGCGCTTGGTTAAAATATTGGCGGACGGAGGCTATAGGGGAGATTTGGCTGATTGGGTCAAGAAGAAATTCGGATGGATATTGGAGGTCGTACTCAGACCGGACGAATGTCCGTCCAAATTTCAGGTACTGCCCAAACGTTGGA
>NZ_NFJG01000253.1:0-639 GCF_002159755.1 Bacteroides sp. An269 | reverse complement strand
CGGGCTGCGAACCACGCGCATTCTATCAGTTTGCTCCTTAACTGCATCTGCCCCCGGAAGGTCATCTCCCCCTTATTGTCTTTCTCACCCGTGGAGTGGGAAGTGGGGATAAGACCAATATAGCCCGCAAGCCTGTCCGAATTGGCGAAGCGCCGTATGTCTTCCAGTTCGGCAAGGAAAACCAAAGCCGTTATCATGCCTATGCCCGGGACGGAACGCAGCAGTCCGTAGTCGGTGGCATATCTGTCTGAACGGGAAAGCGCCCTCAGTTTTCGTGTCGCTTCCAGAAGAAGCCTGCGCTGTGACTCTACGGAATCCAGCAAAAGGGAAAGGCCCGCACTCCCTTCCTCCGTATCCATGTGGATGCCGTTACGCAGCCAGTTCATGAAAGCGCGTGACCAGTGGGTGCCGCTGTGCTGGAATTCTTCAGGATAGTCAATCCCATAATAATACAGGAATGCCTTAACGCGCTGTTTCATTCTTGCCAGGTCACGGACAAGGGCGTCACGGCTGCGCAAAAGGGTACGGATCTCCAATGTCTCCCTGCAAGGGACATGGATGGCTGTCAGTTCATTGTTACGCAGAGACCTGGCTATTTTCCTGCTGTCCACTGCATCCGTCTTCTGAAGACGTTCCTTC
>NZ_NFJG01000252.1:0-641 GCF_002159755.1 Bacteroides sp. An269 | reverse complement strand
TTTGGGATGAGTTTTTGAGGCATTTTCGCTTCTGTGATGAGGAAGATAGCGGGCTATCTGACGAAGAACAGGAGCGGAAAGGACCAAAAAATCGCCCAAAGCACACACGGAAACGGATACATCAAGCCAAGAAAAACTTTTTGGAGAAATTCAAAACAGCTTCTAAGAACATTCCATCTGCAACAACCTTCATCGCACAATAAAAAACTCCCTATCATTATTCAAAATACGGATAATGATAGGGAGCTTTTTATTTGATTTAATTTCCTGTTTAAGGGAGTCACTCAGCCTCAAAAAGAGCATAAAAAAAAGAGTTACATCATCTGTAACTCTCTAATTATCATGTGGTGCCAACGGGAATCGAACCAGTGACACAAGGATTTTCAGTCCTTTGCTCTACCAACTGAGCTATGGCACCAACTTGGTCTTGCAACCGTTATTTTCCTGATTGCGGTGCAAAGGTAAGTCTTTTTTTCTTTCACAACAAATTTTCAGCAAAAAATTTTTTCTTCAACTAGAAAAATACTTCAAAGGCAGAGTCAACCAGCGAGTGCAACATTACGAAATATTTTTGAAAAAGACCTCAGCCGGAGTCAAGAAATTGAGTTTTTCTCTCGGTCTGGCATTAATTTTCTTCCTGA
>NZ_NFJG01000251.1:0-677 GCF_002159755.1 Bacteroides sp. An269 | reverse complement strand
AATAGCCTTTTTTTGACTGCTTACTGACAAGGTACCAGTTGACGAGGTTCTGAATAGTTTTACTGAATGTATTTAAAACCTAGTTACCTAGTACCTGTTACCTAGTACCTAATCCTAAAACCTCGTTCACTAGTACCTGATACCTAGTCCCTAAAAATAATCAACCTGCCTGAGCATCTCCTTGTCCTCGCTCATGTACCGTCCAGGCTGTGGCGGCTCCACATGCGACAGCAAGATGCGCTTCTGCTTTCCGTTGTTCAGCATAGCCGCCAACCTGAGCCTGCATCCGTATGTGTCCCGCATGGGTATCGGGCTTTCCGAAACGGTGCGCCATGCTTTTCTTCCGTATGCCTCGCAGGATTTGTTGGCTTTCAACACGCTAAATCATAATGATGCGATTTCTTCCGGACTAAGCCCGGTAGCTTTCGCTATGATATCTGTAGAAACGCCTAAACGTTTCAAGTTTTGTGCATCCTCCAGTTTACTTTTAGCCATTCCTTCTTTTATACCTTCTTCTCTTCCTTCTTTTATACCTTCTTCTCTTCCTTCCTGCATTCCTTTTTCTCTTCCTTCCCGCATCGCGTTCTCCACTCGGTCCTGCATGTCCTCCTCGTAAATACGGCTCACGTAGAAACGGTCTACTGCCTTATCATAAGCCACACGGTTCGCTTCCGACA
>NZ_NFJG01000250.1:0-700 GCF_002159755.1 Bacteroides sp. An269 | reverse complement strand
GTTCCTTTCGGGATATATTGCCGTATCAGCTTGTTGCCGTTTTCTATGGCTCCTTTCTGCCATGCGCAATAGGAATCGGCAAAATACACGGGCACGTTGAGCTTCTTGGTTATCCATTCATGCTCGGCGAACTCACTGCCGTTGTCCGTGGTGATGGACTTCAAGGCCTCTCCCTTGTATGGCAGCAGCAACCTCCACACGGTTCTTGCCACAGGCTTCGCTTTCTTCCCGTGCTTGAGCCTTTCCATCAACAGGAAGTTCGTGCTCCTTTCCGTCAGCGTGAGGATGGCGTTGCTGTCCTTGTCCACGATGAGGTCCATCTCCCAGTCCCCGAAACGTTTGCCGTCGGCTTCCGCCGGACGCTCGTGTATGCTCACACGGTTACGGATGTTCGTGGCCTTAGTCTCATGACGGTGTGAGGCCTTGCGCTTGTATTTCATCTTATGCCGGCAATGGGAAGCCAGTTCCCCGCTTTCGTCCTTGCGGATGAGGGCGTAAATGGCTTCATGGGAGACGTTTATACCCTCCAGCTTCAAACGTCCGGATATCTGCCGGGGAGACCACTGCTCGTTTTTTATGAACTCAATGATACGCCATTGCAGCACATCATCCAGCCCCCTGTTGCCGGGCGTATGACACCGGCGGGATTCTGCCATGTCATGCGCCTTGTTCCATACATACTTGCCGCTCGGCGTGGAGT
>NZ_NFJG01000025.1:0-39557 GCF_002159755.1 Bacteroides sp. An269 | reverse complement strand
CTCACCAGGGACTTACACAACCTTTTCAGGTGGCGTCCCTTTCGGAAAGCGAGTGCAAAGGTACGCCTTTTTACCGAAACTGCAAGTAACTGGAGAACTTTTTTTGAAATTTTTTTCATGTGAAATATGCAAAATACTGATATTCACAGATATATAGGGGAATATTTACACCTGGAAAAAACTTAGTAAGAATAACAATACTCCTTATTATATATAACAACAGAAAACCGAGCATGAAAAGAGCAAAGAAAAAACAAGATTATAAACATTGACGCCGATGCAATATCAAATACAGCACCGGCGTTAATGCAACTATTTGTTCTCTTCAACGAAATTAGATGCATCGTAATATAAAACCAAATGAATGTCCGCAAACAACCAATACATACCCCTGAAAAATGAATATATACTGCATACGCGGTTGAATATATACTGCATCGGCCTATGAATATATACTTCATCGGCAAATGCAGTACTACTGCGTTTCCAACTCAGCCAGATTAACTAAGAAGCTGTTTTGAATTTCTCCAAAAAGTTTTTCTTGGCTTGATGTATCCGTTTTCGTGTGTGCTTTGGGCGATTTTTTGGCCCTTTTCGCTCCTGTTCTTCGTCAGATAGCCCGCTATCTTCCTCATCACAGAAGCGAAAATGCCTCAAAAACTCATCCCAAATCAGCGCACGATAAATTCAAAACAGCTTCTAATTGCAGATATAAAATTATAGTTGATGCATAATTCATCCCACCTATCAATAAGCATGACCATCCTCCTTCAGTTCATCGGAAGTAATTGGTTTTCGATCTATCGCTCTCCAGGCATATATGATATAAGCCAATACAAACGGGACCAAAATTGAAACATAAGCCATCGTTTTTAGTGTAAACTGGCTGGAACAGCTATTTGCTAAAGTTAATGAACTTTGCAAATCAGCGGTAGAAGGATAATATGCCGTATGGTTATATCCTACGCTCAACAGTAAAGCCAATACAGTCAATACTGTACCGACACCTGCAAACCAAATACCTTTGGTGTAGGTTTGTGACAAAATACTCCTAATCAAACCCAACAACACACTTACCACACCTACCAAGAACAAGCCGAAAAGCACAGGCATTGCCAGCAAATTATGCCAATATTTAAACGGCTCCATCACAATAATTTGAGTTACAGGATCCACCGCAAACCCATCTTTCAATAATGTGCGAATTACAAATGCCAAAAAGAAAATCAGAAAAGGAACAGCATCTGTAATCAACTGACGACGACAACGCGGTATCAGCTTTTCATCACGGATATTGTTGATAAAATACAAATTACCCAACAAACGTGCCAAAAAGAACACCGCCAAGCCCAAAATAATGTTCCAAGGATCACCAAATGCATCCAATCCATGCCATCCATTCGCCCAATGGCTAATAACCGGCATCATATTATCGGTCATGTTTGCTTTATCGACAATAAAATTCGAACCATTGAAGAAAGTAGCCACAGCTGCTCCCAGCAACACCGGTCCCACCACTCCATTAATAACCAAGAAATATTGATAAGCGCGCTTCCCCAACAGATTGCCTAATTTCGATTGGAATTCATACGAAACAGCTTGTAAAACGAAGCTGAACAAAATAATCATCCATAACCAGTATGCTCCCCCGAAACTCGTACTATAAAACAAAGGAAATGAAGCAAAAAACGCTCCCCCAAAAGTCACTAATGTAGTAAAAGTAAACTCCCACTTACGTCCGGTAGAGTTGACCAGCAACGTACGCTCTTCATCAGTACGTCCCAACCGGAACAACAAAGAATTTCCTCCCTGGACGAACAGTAAAAATACCAACAGGGCTCCCAACAACGAAACCAAGAACCACCAATAATTTTGTAAGAATAGATATGTAGAATCCATAATGAATTATTTTTATGAGTTAATCCGTTTAACTATGCATTCATGCCTCTTCGGGTCCCTTTTGAATAGCTTTCAGCATGATGCCGATTTCAGCAATCAACAATACCGTAAAAAGTATCAAAAATATAAAGAAAGTAGTCTGGACCGAACCAGTTTCCAATCTGGATATGGCCGCATTTACCGGAAGCAAATCTTGAATTGTCCAAGGCTGGCGACCGACTTCGGCCACAATCCATCCCGCCTGACCGGCAAGATAAGCCAACGGAATGCTTGCCAAAGCAACATAATGCAACCAATTTACTTTCGACAACTTCCGTTTCCACGCAAGAAACAATATCAACGCAAAAAAAGCAATGAAATACATTCCCAGTCCTACCATTACGCGGAAAGCCCAAAACGAAAGCCAGACATTAGGTACCAGATCGTTAGGGTCATCAATATACCCGTAACCGAAATACTTCATATTCTTATCAATGACCTGACGTGCCGCTTCCATTGCAACTTGGTCACCTTCCTGCTTCGCTTCACGATAATCCGACAAGGCAGCTATGGCCTTTTTCCCGTTCTTCATTTTCTCCACGACCGAAAGCGCTTTTGTACTGTCTGGCAAAGCATATCCTCCCAAAAGTATATTGTTAATACCCGGCACATAACCGTCAAAATCATGCGTAGCCAGATAAGACAACATCAATGGAATCTTGATATCGCCCACCACCGTCAAAGGTTCGCGTGTGCCTCCATCATACAAAGCTTCCATAGCAGCCAGCTTCATCGGTTGGCATTGAGCCACTTGATATGCCGACTTATCTCCAGTCATCGCCGTTACCAACGAAGCAAACAGACCAACTACAGCAGCCACCTTCATACTTGCAATGGCAAACTCTTTTTCCCGTTTGCGCAACAAAAACCAGGCACTGACTCCAATCACAAACACTGCTCCTAACATCCAACTGCTAAGGACGGTATGAAAAAACTTAGTCACTGCTACTGGCGAAAAAGCAACAGCCACGAAATCAACCATCTCATTCCGCACCGTATCCGGGTTGAAAGCCATGCCTACCGGATATTGCATCCATGAGTTTGCCACCAAAATCCACCATGCCGAAAAAGTTGCTCCCAATCCCGTAAGCCAGGTAGAAGCCAAGTGAAATTTCTTACTGACCTTGTTCCATCCGAAAAACATAACAGCCACAAATGTAGCCTCCATAAAAAACGCCACAATACCTTCTATCGCCAATGGAGCCCCGAAGATATCTCCTACAAACCAAGAATAATTACTCCAGTTAGTACCAAACTGGAATTCCAAAATCAATCCGGTAGCCACTCCCACCGCAAAATTAATTCCAAACAGCTTCATCCAGAATTTGGCTGTCCGCTTCCAAAACTCATTCCCTGAAATGACATACAGGGTTTCCATCAATCCCATTATCACAGCCAATCCCAATGTGAGGGGCACAAACAGCCAATGATACATGGCGGTCAAGGCAAACTGTGCTCTTGACCAGTCAATCATCGAGGTGTCAATACTTGCTAACATACGTCTATCTTATTTAGTTAATGAATTATCCACCGAACGGTTCACCAGTTCCATCCCGACATAATCCTGCTTTTCCTCGGGACTCTTCCCTTTCAAGAACGACGGGAAAAAAAACAACTTCAGAATAAAGAACATAATGAAAAGTTTTATCAGAATCAACACCCACAATGTGCGCCCTATGGTCATCGAACGAAAACCATCCCGATAAAACGTCCAAACTCGAAGAATCTGTCTTTTAATCATAATATAGTTTTATAATGATTACAAAGAAAAACCTTTTATCGGTAAAATGCAAGTCTTTATCCGTAGAATTTATCCGTTAATCTATATCATTTGTTCCTTTTCCCAGTGATTCATACATTTGCATACATCAAAACCAAACAAATAACATTTATGAAACTACGAACGGCTTGCATATATACGATTCTATCAGCTGCCCTTCCTCTTTACGCACAAGAAAACTCGAACGGAAAAGAATGGACACTGCAAGAATGCATAAACTATGCACTTGAAAAAAACATCCAATTGCAACAAAACAAGATTTCGCTACAAGAAAGCGAAATAGACATCAAGGATGCACGCGCCAGCCTATTCCCAAGTCTGTCATTCAGCACAGGACACAACGTGGTAAACCGGCCTTACCAAGAACAAAGCAACACGGTTAGCGGAACAGAAATTATCAGCAGCGACGAAAAGACCACATACAACGGCAATTACAGCCTAAATGCACAATGGACGCTGTGGAATGGAGGACAGAGACTAAATAATCTGAAACAACAGAAAACCAACCGCGACATTGCCCGCCTGACCGTCTCAGAAACCGAAAACACCTTGCAAGAACAGATAACACAACTTTTCATCCAGATTCTTTATGCTGATGAATCTATCCAAATAAACAGAAGCACATTGGAAGTAAGCAAAGCCACCTACAAACGAGGACAAGAACTGTTTGCCGAAGGAAGCCTTTCGAAAGCCGATCTGGCACAACTGGAAGCTCAAGTAAGCGATGACCAATACCAACTTGTCACTGCAGAAAGTACGTGGAGAAACTATAAACTGCAACTGAAACAATTACTGGAACTGGACGGTAGTGAAGAATTCAACCTGGTCCTCCCCGAACTGAATGAGGAAAACATTCTGAAAATGTTGCCCAGTCAAACCGATGTCTACCAAGCAGCCATGGCAATACGTCCTGAAATCCAAAGCAGCAGGCTAAGCATAGAAAACGCCAAACTAGGCATATCGGCCGCCAAGGCAGGTTACTATCCTACCATCAGCCTGTCAGCATCCAGTTCGAGTACGACCAACAGTGCCAGCACAAACAACTGGGCGCAACAAATGAAATACGGCTGGAATAACATGATAGGAATCAGTCTCAGCATTCCTATTTTCGACAATCGCCAAAACAAAAGTAACGTACAGAAAGCACGTTTACAGTACAACACCAGCCAACTAGACTTGATAAACAAACAAAAAGAACTATACAGTACCATTGAGGGGCTGTGGTTGGATGCCTTAAATGCACAACAGCAATATGTTGCTGCCGAAACCAAAGTGAAAAGCAGCCAAACCAGCTTCGACATGGTAAACGAACAATTCAATTTGGGCATGAAAAATACCGTGGAACTACTCACAGAGAAAAACAACCTGCTAAGTGCCAAACAGCAATTGGTACAAGCCAAATACATGGCGATACTTAACCGGACACTTCTGAACTTTTATGCAGGAAACAATATCGAACTATAAAAAACAAGCAATATGAAGAAGAAAAAAACATGGATTATAGCGGCAATCGCCATCGTAGTGATTATTGCAGTATGCTGGACCTTAAGCGGAACGAAAGCCAATAGCCAAGTCGATTTCGTAACCGAAAAAACACGGACAGGCAGTGTCAGCAACTCTATCACGGCTACAGGAACCATTGAGCCAGTCACTGAAGTAGAAGTGGGTACGCAAGTATCCGGCATTATTGACAAGATCTATGTAGACTACAACTCGATAGTCAAGCAAGGAGAAATCATCGCTGAAATGGACAAGGTTACACTTCTAAGTGATTTACAATCAGCACAAGCTACTTATAACGGTGCAAAAGCCGAATACGAATACCAAAAAAAACTGTATGAACGCAACAAGACCTTGCATGAAAAGCAACTGATCAGCGATACCGACTACGAACTATCCACTTACGACTATCAACGTGCCGCAAGCAGCTACGAGCAAGCAGAAGCCGAACTGGCAAAAGCCGAAAGAAACTTATCGTATGCCACCATCACATCACCGATAAACGGAATAGTCACCAGCAAAGATGTAGAAGAAGGACAAACCGTAGCTTCCGGATTCGAGACCCCCACTCTTTTTACCATTGCTGCAGACCTGACCCAAATGCAGGTAGTAGCCGATGTGGATGAAGCAGACATTGCAGGAGTAGCAGACAGCGCACGAGTTACCTTCACCGTCGACGCCTACCCCAACGATGTATTCGAGGGAAAAGTGAAACAAGTACGCCTGGGCAGCGTGAACAGCAGTTCCAGCAGTTCTTCATCATCTAGCAGCGAATCAACGGTAGTGACCTACGAAGTTGTTATCACAGCCGACAATCCCGACTTGAAACTGAAGCCACGCCTCACCGCCAATGTCACTATTTACACCTTGACACACGACAACGTGCTGACCGTTCCTGCCAAAGCCTTGCGCTTCACTCCGAATAAGGATATTGCAGGAGGACGTGCCATCCAAGACTGTGCCGGCGAACACAAAGTATGGACGTTAGAAAACAACACATTCGTAGCACATCCGGTAAAAACCGGCATCAGCGACGGTGCATACACAGAAGTGGAAGGCATTGACGAAGGCACGGAAGTAGTAACCGAAGCCACCGTAAAAAGTGAAATGCCCGAAATGAACGGAAGCAGTGAAGGCGGCGAACGCAGCCCGTTTATGCCAGGGCCTCCGGGAAGTGACAAGAAAAAAGACAAAAAATAAACGGATGCAACGTAATTCTTTCAAAAAATGAGCAAAACAGTCATTGAATTACAAAATATTAAGCGTAACTTTGTGGTGGGAGATGAAATTGTCCACGCATTGCGCGGTATTTCGTTCAAGATATGTGAAGGAGAGTTTGTTACCATCATGGGGACATCCGGCTCCGGCAAATCAACCTTGCTGAATACCTTGGGATGCCTTGACACACCCACCAGTGGCGAATATTATCTGGACGGAATTTCAGTGCGCACAATGAGTAAATCACAACGTGCCATTCTGCGCAACCGGAAAATCGGGTTTGTATTCCAAAACTACAACCTGCTTCCGAAAACGACTGCAGTCGCTAACGTGGAACTTCCGCTGATGTATAATCCCGCGGTAAGTGCAGCCGAACGAAAAAGAAGAGCCGTGGAAGCATTGATTGCCGTAGGACTGGGAGACCGTCTGGAGCACAAATCGAACCAGATGTCAGGCGGACAAATGCAACGAGTAGCTATAGCACGCGCCTTGGTCAACAATCCGGCAGTCATCCTCGCTGATGAAGCAACCGGTAACCTTGACACTCGGACATCCTTCGAAATCCTGGTGCTGTTTCAGAAACTACACGCGGAAGGACGAACCATCATCTTTGTCACGCATAACCCGGACTTGTCGCAATACAGTAGCCGCAACATCCGCCTGCGCGACGGACACGTAATAGAAGACACCATAAATCAACGCGTCCTATCAGCAGCCGAGGCACTTGCTGCACTACCCAAAAACGATGATGATGCATAAACAAACGATTTTCGCCAATAGTTTCGGGCTACGAAAGCATAAAAGTCCGTGTCCAGGCACATGTCTGGAAGTATAAAAAATATTTCCGACAAGCCCATAAACGAGTTTAAAACAAAGTAAACACGAGAAAGAATTTATAAAAATGAACGGAACAAACCTATTCAAAATAGCGCTTCGGGCATTGGCAAACAACAAGCTCCGTGCTTTCCTCACCATGCTGGGCATTATCATCGGTGTGGCATCGGTAATTGCCATGCTTGCCATCGGACAAGGTTCGAAACGAAATATCCAGCAGCAGATTTCGGAAATGGGTTCGAACATGATCATGATTCATCCCGGAGCCGAAATGCGCGGCGGCGTACGTCAAGACCCATCAGCCATGCAGACACTGAAACTGGAAAACTACGAAAAACTGCGTGACGAATGCATCTATCTTGCCGCCATCAGCCCCAATGTATCTTCATCGGGACAACTCATCGCCGGTTCGAACAACTACCCGTCTTCTGTAACAGGATGTAGCAATGATTATTTAGAAATACGTCAACTCACGGTAGAACAAGGCGAAGCATTCAGCGACAACGACATACGGACAGCTGCAAAAGTCTGCATCATAGGGAAGACCATAGTAGACAACCTGTTTCCCGACGGAACGGACCCCATTGGTAAAATCATCCGTTGCAACAAGATTCCGCTCCGCGTTATCGGCGTCTTGAAATCAAAAGGATATAACTCGATGGGACAAGACCAGGACGATATCGTACTGTCACCTTACACCACCGTAATGAAACGCTTGCTGGCACAAACCTACTTGAGCGGCATATTTGCTTCTGCACTGACCGAAGACATGACCCAAGAAGCAGTAGACGAAATCACTACTGTCTTGCGCCGCGAACACAAGCTGAAAAGCACCGACGATGACGACTTTACCATCCGTACCCAGCAGGAACTCAGTTCGATGCTGAATACCACTACTGACCTGATGACCACCCTGCTTGCCTGTATTGCCGGTATTTCACTGGTAGTAGGAGGTATCGGAATCATGAATATCATGTATGTGTCGGTAACCGAACGCACCCGCGAAATCGGCCTGCGCATGTCGGTCGGCGCACGAGGCATAGACATTCTTTCGCAATTTCTCATCGAATCCGTTCTCATCAGCATCACAGGAGGACTGATTGGTGTCATATTGGGATGCGGAGCCAGCTTTGTCATCAAGACGGTAGCCCACTGGCCCGTGTTCATCCAACCGTGGAGCGTACTGCTCTCGTTCGCGGTCTGCACGTTGACAGGTGTATTTTTTGGTTGGTATCCGGCAAAGAAAGCCGCCGACCTTGACCCGATAGAGGCTTTACGCTACGAGTGATTCATTTATTTTGATTTTAGCCCGAGCTTGTGAAAGTTCGTCTAAAATAACTTTGTTCTTCATAACTTTGGTTTCTTTATCCGGCTGCCCAAGGAGTTCATCCCGGCAGCCGGATTTTTCGAAATCTTGCCCATCATCTTTGTTCATTTAATTACAAAAGCACCATGAAACAAACCACCGACATACCCCGCCGAACCTTGGAGATACTGATACATATTATCTGCTGGGGACTTTTTTTCGCTTTCCCGATTTTCTTCGCCCAACGCACCAACGGCACAATCAACTGGAAAGAATTCATGCACCACAGCATCTTCCCCACCTCGGCATTCTTCATCTTTTACCTCAACTATTTTCTGTTAATACCCTATCTTCTCTTCCGGGAACGTTCCAAACAGTTCCTGTTGACCAACTTTGTCATCATCGCTATCATGACCTTGGGACAACGTTACCTGAATAACTTGATTGCACCACCTCCTCCCGACTTGAACCGCCCGATTCCTCCACAATACATCTTTTATCTTCGCGACATGGCAGGCCTCATCTTCTCAACAGGACTGAGTGTTGCCATCCGCATGAGCATCCGTTGGAGCCAAGCTGAAGCCGAACGGCAAGAAGCGGTAAAAAGCCGCACCGAAGCCGAACTGAAAAACCTCCGCAACCAACTGAATCCTCACTTCCTGCTGAACACCTTAAATAATATCTATGCCCTGATTGCCTTCGATACAGACAAGGCCCAACAAGCTGTACAGGAACTGAGCAAACTACTGCGATATGTGCTCTACGACAATCAGCAAATGTTCGTACCGCTAATAAAGGAAATCGACTTCATCCGGAATTACATTGAACTGATGCGCATACGTGTTTCCCCACAGGTAACGATAGAAACCGAATTCCACATCAAGCCGGAAAGCCAGACTCCCATTGCACCGCTCATTTTCATTTCCTTAATAGAAAATGCATTCAAGCACGGCATATCTCCTACCCATCCCAGCTTCATCTCCATCACCATCACAGAAACAGATGAAGAAATATGCTGTACCATACGCAACAGCAATTACCCGAAAACCCGTACAGACAAAAGCGGGTCTGGCATCGGGCTGGAACAGGTAAGCAAACGCCTGGAGCTGATTTATCCCGGACGTTACCAATGGGAACGACACGTGTCACACGATGGCAAAGAATATCTGTCCTCTATCAGCATCCGGCCATTTCACTCTGTATAACTCTAAAAATAGAAACTAACATGAACTTACGTTGCGCTATCATCGACGATGAACCTCTGGCATTAGGACTGCTGGAAAGTTATGTAAAAAAGACCCCTGTACTGACTCTATGCGGTACATACTCAAGTGCCATCCAGGCAATGAAGTCATTGCCCGAACATCCGGTCGACCTTTTGTTTCTCGACATCCAAATGCCCGATCTGAACGGACTGGAATTTTCACGTATGGTATCCGATACTACCCGCATCATCTTCACCACGGCATTCAATCAATATGCCATCGACGGCTATCGGGTAAATGCACTCGACTACCTACTGAAACCCATCAGCTATGCCGACTTCATGGAAGCTGTCAACAAAGCCATCCACTGGTTCGAACTCCAACAAAAAGCCGAAACTGCTTTCTCTTCTGCACAAGCCGAAAAATACATTTATGTAAAAAGCGATTACAAACTGATACAAATAGAACTAAGCAAGATTTTATACATCGAAGGCTTGAAAGACTACATTAAAATCCATGTAGAAGGAACAGACAAACCCATCCTGTCACTCATCAGCATGAGAGCCATGGAAGAAAAGCTGCCGGCAAGCCAGTTCATACGGGTTCACCGCTCATTTATCGTCCAAAAGCAGAAAATAAAAATAATCGACAAAGGACGCATTGTCTTCGGAAAAGATTACATTCCGATCTCTGATAGTTATAAGCAAGAGCTCCAAAACTATGTTAACGAACATATTGTTTAAACTTGTTCTCGTTTTTAATCTTCTTTAACGCCCTATAAGTGCGTTTTTCTTTTGATAAGTTTGCCGCTTCTAAATATAAGGCTTATATTTGCCGTGTACATAATAACAACAGAAGTTGTGAAACTTCTTATTGAATAGTTTAGTTAAGTCTAGTTTAGTTTTTGTGTTGTGATACTCCAACCATTAGAGAATGGCTGGAGTATCTTTTTTCATGGGTCTCAGCCACTTGGAGAAAAGGTACTTTAACAGTTTGTTTCCACGGGCGGCAATATTTATTAGTCATTTTTTAGTCGAAAACTTAGTCCGACAATCCGCATGGCCGCCTTATTTGTAAGATTATTAATCTTCACGCCGAAAGATTATTAATCTTCACGCTGTAAGATTAATAATCTTACAAACGATGCAGCTATATTGCGGAGTATTATTTTTCCGAAATCCATCCGTATTTGGGAGAGTTTCTTTATCTTTGTTCCCCGACTAAAAACATTGAAACGAAAAGACAATAATGAAAGCGAAATTTTTCTTGGCGGCTTGCCTCTTCTGCCTGTGCTTCTGGCAGGCGATGACGGCACAGAATGCTTATCCGAAGCGTGAGTTCCGCGGAGCATGGATACAATGTGTAAACGGACAGTTTCAGGGGATGCCTGCACGGACCATGCAGACTGTATTGGTGAACCAACTTGACAAGCTGAAGGAGGCGGGCATCAACGCCATTATCTTTCAGGTACGGGCAGAGTGCGATGCACTTTATCGTTCATCATACGAACCGTGGAGCCGCTTCCTGACCGGTGTACAGGGCCAGGCACCCGCTCCGGTGTGGGACCCTTTGCAATTCATGATAGACGAGTGCCACAAGCGGGGCATGGAACTTCATGCGTGGATTAATCCGTACCGGGCACAGACCAAGGGCACGACGGCGCTTTCTCCGCTTCATCCCTATAATAAATATCCCAATCTTTTCGTACGCTATGCGGGTCAGTTGTATTTCGACCCCGGACAACCCGAGTCGCGCAAGTACATTTGCCGCATTGTGCGCGATATTGTCTCGCGTTACGACATAGACGCCATCCACATGGACGATTATTTCTATCCCTATCCGGTGAACGGCATGGACTTTCCGGATAACGTCAGCTTTGCGGCATATGGAAGGGGCTTTACAAACAAGGCAGACTGGAGGCGCGATAATGTGAACGTATTGATAAAAGAGATTCACGAGACCGTACGCCAGTGCAAGCCGTGGGTGAAGTTCGGCGTATCGCCTTTCGGTATCTACCGCAACAAGAAATCAGACCCGAACGGAAGCAATACGAACGGGCTTCAGAACTACGATGACCTGTATGCCGATGTACTGTTGTGGGTGAACAACGGCTGGGTGGATTACAACATCCCGCAGGTATATTGGGAAATCGGGCATCCGGCGGCAGACTATGACACCTTGGTGCGCTGGTGGGCGAAGCATTCGGCTGCACGTCCGTTGTATATCGGTCAAGACGTAATGCGTACGGTTTCGAATGCTGATATAAAGAATCCTCGTCTGAACCAGATGCCGGCAAAGTATCAGTTGCAGCGCTCGCTTCCTGCCATCGGAGGAAGTTGCCAGTGGTATGCCGCCGCTGTGGTGGACAATCCGGGTAATTATCGCGACATGCTGGAAAAGGTTTATCACAAATATCCTGCCCTCCAGCCCCGTTATCCGTTTATGGACGACAAGGCTCCGAAAAAGGTGCGCAAGGTGAAACCAGTATGGACCGAAGACGGATACATTCTGTTCTGGACGGCTCCGAAAGCCAAAGACGTGATGGATGAGGCGGTGCAATACGTGGTATACCGCTTCGGGAATAAGGAAGATGTCAACCTGAAAGACCCTTCGCACATCGTAGCCATTACGCGCGATTGCTTCTATAAGCTTCCGTATGAGGACGGGAAGACAAAATACCGCTATGTAGTGACTGCCCTCGACCGCTTGCAGAACGAATCGAAGGCGGTGAAGAAGAAAGTTAAATTATAGTCCTTAATTTGTTCCGGATAGTATCGTTTTATGTTACGATGGTTATTAAAAAAGGCTTTTAGGCAGACTCTATGTTTGGAAAAGTTTGTATATTCCGTAAAATTTTCTAACTTTGTCTTAGTTTAATTTGCTGGAAGTGGGCTTTCTGTTCTTATCTAAAGGGAGCCATCCCTTCGCTTTCCGGCAAAAGAGATTATAAATGAGTTTCGGTCTGTTAAGGGAAGGGCCATGACTTAAAAAGAAAAGAGCTATGAAAAAGTTAGTGTTAACCGTATTGTTCGGAATGATTGCCTTGGTTGGTTTTTCACAAGTACGTTGGGATGCCCAGTTTGGCGTGAACTTCAGTAACATGACGAAGATGGACGATTCGAAAGCATTGCCTGGCTTTAATTTAGGTATCGGTATGGATTACAGCATCACGGATATGTGGTCGTTTAAGTCGGGGGTGATGTTTTCTTCCAAAGGATGGAAATATAAAGAGGATGGATACAAGGATACGTATCGTCCTGTTTATTTGGAAATACCGCTGATGGGAGCTTGGAAAACAAACATTACAGATAATGTTAAATTTGTTGTAAACGCAGGTCCTTATCTTGCTATCGGGCTTGGTGGAAAGAATAAGGAACATTGGGATAGTGGAGAAGATACTAAACTTTTTTCGGGAGAAGATGGACGTGATGCAATAATGAATCGCTTTGATCTTGGATTGCAATACGGAATTGGTTTTGAATTGGCAGACCGCTATCTGATTAATTTAACGGGACAGAACGGATTTATTTGTCCATTTAATGGTGACGTAATTGATGAAGATGGTGATAAAATTTCTCCAAAGAACATGAGTTTTGCTATTTCGGTAGGCTATATTTTCTGATAATTCAAACAATGTATAAATGTGCAAATGTGCTAATACGGAAATTGGCACATTTGCACATTCTTATATTAGCACATTCTTTATTTTCACATTCCCACATTACTTTATATGTCCTCGAATCTTTTCCAGATAGGCACGCATCCTCCCGGCGTCTTTTTTGCTGATGATGTCCAGCAGCTCGTTCAGTTCGGTGCGGATGCCTTCCACGTGTGCTGGGGTGCGGGGGTTGAACAAGATTTCCTGTAACAGGTAATCGTCTTCGCTCAATACGCCTTTGGCGATAGCCATGTGGCGTTTGAATGTGGTGCCCGGCGCATCCTGGTGCTTCATCACCGCCGCAAAGGCGAAAGTAGACACAAACGGGATGGAAAGCGAGTATGCCATGGTCTCGTCGTGCTCCTCGAACGTATATTCGAAGATGTTCAAGCCCAGGCGTTGATACAGGTCTTTAAAGAATATCTTGCCCAGATGGTCGCCTTCCTTGATGATGATGGCGTTCTCCGAACTCAGTTGGTCTAAGTTGGCAAAGGTCGGTCCGAACATCGGGTGGGTAGATACATAACGGAATCCGCATTGCTCGTAGAACGCCTGCAGGTCGGTCTTGACCGAAGCGATATCGCTGATGATGCAATCCTTGGGCAAGAACGGCATTACCTGGTTGAAGGCTTGAAGGGTGTATTTTACGGTTACGGCGTTGATGACCAGTTCGGGACGGAAAGCCTCGATTTCTTCTTCTTTCGTAAACCGGTAGCAATTGTACATGAAGCGCAACCGCTTCGGGTCGGTTTCGAATACAGCCACTTCGTGCTCAAAGCTCAATACATCGGTAAAGAAGGAGCCCATTTTACCGGCTCCCAATATCAGAATCTTCATCTTTTTTAATTAATAATTAATAGTGAATAATTAATAGTGTCTAATGATGTACTCGTTTTTCATGATTCATTATTCATTATTAATTATTCACTGAAATACATTATTTATTAATGATTTCCAGTTGCTGGCGCACGCTTTCTTCGTGGATGGCTTCGAATACGGTCTTTACGAATTCGGGATCCATGCCGCAGAGGCTTCCCTGCGCTCCGCGCTTGTCGAGTATTTCGTTGTAGCGTCCGGTTTGGAGCACGGTCATGTTGTGTTCCTTCTTGAACGTACCGATTTCGCGGCATACACGCATGCGTTTTGCCAAAATCTCCATCAGGTTATTGTCGCACTCGTCTATCTGCTGGCGCAATTCGTGCAGGCTTTCGGTGGTCTGGTGCTCCTTACGGATGACCAGCAGGTTGAGGATGTAGTCGAGTACATCGGGCGTGACTTGCTGCGAAGCGTCGCTCCAGGCGCTGTCCGGATTGCAGTGCGATTCTACGATGAGTCCGTCAAAACCTAAGTCCATGGCCTGCTGGCAGAGCGGGGCAATCAGTTCACGTTTGCCTCCGATGTGGCTCGGGTCGCACAGGATGGGCAGAGCCGGGATGCGGCGGCGCAATTCGATGGGGATATGCCATTGAGGCAAGTTGCGGTAGATTTTCTTGTCGTACGAAGAAAAGCCGCGGTGGATAGCTGCCAGACGTTTCAGCCCTGCGGCGTTGATGCGTTCCAGTGCGCCAATCCATAACTCCAAGTCAGGATTAACAGGGTTCTTTACCAATACCGGGATATCCACGCCTTTCAGAGCATCGGCTATCTCCTGTACGGCAAAGGGGTTTGCCGAGGTGCGTGCGCCAATCCACAGGATATCGATGCCGGCTTTCAGGCATTCGTACACGTGTTTGGCAGTAGCCACTTCGGTAGCTACATACATGCCGGTTTCCTTCTTCACGTTCTTCAGCCAAGCCAGCCCTTCCACGCCGATTCCTTCGAAGCCTCCGGGTTTGGTGCGTGGTTTCCAGATGCCTGCACGGAAGATTTTGACTCCTTTGTTGGCAAGTTGGGTTGCGGTTGACATCACTTGTTCTTCTGTTTCTGCACTGCAGGGGCCTGCAATGACAACGGGACGTTCTTTCGATACGCCTTCCAGTTCGATGGGTTGTAATTCGAGTTCCATATCTTTTGAGTTTTTTGAGTTCGTAAGTTAAATTTGCTAAAACGCAGATTATCGCAGATTTTTATTGTTACAGAAAATGCAGAACTTTAAATTATTATCTGTGAAAATCTGCGTTAATCTGCGTTTCATATCTGATTACATGATTGCTTGAATCCGTTTGAGCGCTTCCGCCAGCTTCTCGTCTTTGGCGCAGAGCGAGATGCGAATATACCGCTTGCCGTTGCTTCCGAAGATGAATCCGGGGGTGATGAATACACGGGCTTCGTGCAATACCTTTTCGGTCAGGTCTTCCACATCGGCATACGTGTCGGGGATTTTCCCCCATAGGAACATGCCTACCTGCTCGGGGTCGAACGTGCAGCCCAAGGCGTGCATGATTTCCTCTGCCAGCTTCCGGCGGCGATGATATACGTTATAGTTGGCTTCCTCGTGCCATTCCGCGCTGTTCCGGTATGCTTGCGCTGCGGCAAGCTGCAAGGGGCGGAACGTGCCCGAGTCGATGTTGCTCTTTATCTTCAGTATCCATTGGATGAATGTGGCGTTTGTGGCAATCATACCTACACGCCAGCCCGGCATGTTGTGGCTTTTGCTCATCGAGTTGAACTCGATGCAGCACTCTTTCGCCCCTTCAATGTTCAGGATGCTGATGGGCTTGCGGTTCAGGATGAAGCTGTACGGGTTGTCGTTTACTATCACGATGTTGTGCCGGCGTGCGAAGTCTACCAGCTTTTGATACAGTTCCAAGGTGGCATTGGCTCCGGTGGGCATGTTCGGATAATTGGTCCACATAATCTTCACGCGGCTCAGGTCCATCCGTTCCAGTTCGTCGAAGTCAGGTTGCCAGTGATTATCTTCTCTGAGTGTATAGTTGACGATTTCGCTTCCCAGTATCTTGTTCAGGGATGTATAGGTAGGATAACCCGGATTGGGTACCAATACCTGATCGCCCGGATTCACCAAAGCCAGTGTCACGTGCAGGATGCCTTCCTTCGAGCCGATAAGCGGCTGGATTTCGGTATCCGGATTCAGGTCTACATCGTACCAGCGCTTGTACCAGTCTGCCATGGCACGGCGCAATTCAGGGATGCCCACGGTAGGCTGATAGCCGTGCGCGTCGGGTTTCTTGGCGTTCTCGCACAACACGTTGATGGTTTCTTCCGAAGGCGGCATGTCAGGGCTTCCGATGCCCAGGCTGATGACGTCTTTTCCTTCGGCATTCATGCGTGCCACTTCTTTCAGCTTGCGGCTGAAATAATATTCGCTTACATTCGCCAGCCGGTCGGCAGGCTGGATGTTATAAAGTTGATTCTCCTTCTGCATATTCTCCTAATATTTTAAGTGCTTTGGTAAGCGGGGTTACGGCATCAATAGCTTGTTTATATCTCAGATAGTCGGTGAACATTACATCGACGTAGAACATGTATTCCCATTCGCGTCCGATGATGGGCAGCGACTGTATCTTGGTCAGGTTGATTTTATAGAACGAGAAGATAGACAAAACTTGCGAGAGGCTTCCTTCGTTATGGGGAAGAGAGAAAACGATACTCGACTTGTTCAGCTTCGGGCGTTCGCGTAAATCATCGGCTATCCAAGGGTCGCATACCACGAGAAAGCGGGTGAAGTTGTGTTTATTAGTTTCGATACCTTCTTGCAGGATTTTCATGCCATAGAGTTCGGCAGCATATTTCGAACAAATGGCAGCATGACCTTTCAGCCCTTTTTCTTTGATGTCTCGTGCACTGGCTGCGGTGTCTTCGGTTTCTACTACCTTCAGTTGCGGATGGTGCTGCAAGAAGTCACGGCATTGTGCCAGTGCTACAGGATGCGAGTTGACTTCGGTCAGTGTGCCCCAGTCTTCGCCGGGCAGGCACATAATGCTGTGGCTGATGCGCAATTTGTGTTCGCCTATGATGGTGGCTCCGCTATCACGAAGCAATTCATAGTTATGGAGCAGGCTACCCGCAATGGTATTTTCGATTGCCACCACTCCGAGGACGCTGTCGTCTTGCTTCATTTCGGCAAACACTTCTTCGAATGTGTTGCAACAAATCAGTTCGATGGTTTCATCCTTAAAGTATTTGTGGGCCGCAATGTCGTGATACGAGCCCAAGACTCCTTGTATGGCTACTTTTTTCATTTTCAAAATGCTTTAAATAAAAAAATCCCGTCTTCGTTTCGGAAGCGGGATTTCGTATCATTTTTTAGTTTGGTTTTCTCTCTTGTTTGTTATCGTTTAACGTATGCATACAAACTCCCGCTTCACTTCATTGCTAAAGTAAAAGTAATAAAAGAAAAAGAAGAAGTATGTAGCAAATGTTTTCATACGTTTGTTTTGTTAGTTTGTTAGCTTTACGGGTGCAAATGTAATACTTTTCTTTAAAAAACAAACAATTTATGAACTTTTTCTTGAAATAATTTTGGAGATAATCAGAATCGGCTACCTTTGTGAGCTGTTTTCGGGGAAGATTTGACACTGATTGATATCGGTGTCTGACCAATCGGCAAACGAACTTTCCTAACGTTTGATTTCTAGTCTTTATAATGGCTGATACCTAACATATACCGTATGATTTATAATTTTGATGAACAAATAGACCGTCGCGGCACGGATGCCGAGAAGATAGACGGCATGAGAGCAATTTGGGGAAGAAGTGATTTAATTCCGATGTGGGTGGCAGATATGGATTTTGCTACTCCTTCTTTTGTAGTTGATGCCATACGCCGGCGTTGTGAGTGTCCGGTGTTAGGATATACCGCAAAACCGGACAGTTATTATCAGGCTATTATCCGTTGGGTGAAGGCACGCTATGGTATGGAGGTGAAACAAAGCCAGCTTCATTATGTACCAGGTATTGTACCAGGGCTGGGGATGGCACTCAATGCCTTTACCCGTCCGGGCGATAAAGTGTTGATTATGCCTCCTGTCTATCATCCTTTTGCCTGGCTGGTGACCCGTAACCGGCGCGAATTGATTACGTGTCCGCTGGTATTGAAAGACGGGCATTACCGGATGGACTTGGAACTGTTTCGCCGGTTGGCGAAAGACATAAAAGTATTTATCTTATGCAATCCTCATAACCCGGGAGGCGTGGTATGGACACGTAAGGAACTGGAAGCCATAGCGGCTATCTGTGCCGAAAACAATGTACTGGTATTCTCTGATGAGATACATGCCGACCTTACGCTTCCTCCCTACAAGCATGTGCCTTTTGCACTTATTTCGGAAGAAGCCCGTGAACATTCGGTTACGTTTATGGCTCCAAGTAAGGCTTTTAATATGCCGGGCTTGGCGGCTTCGCATGTCATCATATATAATAAGGAATTATTGAACCGTTTTCATACTTACGTGGAGGCAGGCGAACTGGATATGGGACACGTTTTTGCTTTCCTTGCAGTAGAGGCAGCCTATTCGCACGGCACGGAGTGGCTGGAACAATGTATCGCCTATATCCAAGGTAATATCGATTATGTAGACGAATGTCTGAAAACGCATATGCCCAAGATAAAGGCTATGCGTCCGATGGCATCCTACTTAATTTGGCTGGATTGCCGGGAACTTGGTTTACCGCAAAAAGAATTGAATGCTTTTTTTGTAGAAAAGGCTGGGCTGGCATTGAACGATGGAGAAATGTTCGGCAAAGAAGGCATTGGTTTCATGCGGATGAACGTAGGCTGTCCACGTGCTGTAGTAGAACGGGCGATGAAACAACTGGAAGCGGCATATCGCGGGTTACCAATTGCCTGAAATCCCTATCACAAATAGGAAAGTCCCTACCAATGTGTGGGGACTTTCTGTTGCAGGAGGAATTTTATCCTCCTATTTTTGTATCAAGAAATTTAAACCGTTACCCATATGAAGACAAAAAAATGTATATGGAGCCTGCTCCTTGTCATCTGTTGCCTGACATCATCGGCCATGGCTTCCGGATTGGGGGATATCCGCATCAATGCCCGCTTCCTTACCGACCGGATGGCGTTTGAACTGAATTTGACCCAAACACAGTACAACGACCTGTACGAGGTCAATTACGACTTTTTTCATTGCGTCGACCCGTATGTAGCCGCTATGGCACGTTCGGAGTCATATGCGCTTGATGCTTATTATCGTTATCTGGACGAACGGAACGATGACTTGCGCTGGATTTTGTCCAGTGCCGAGTATGTGCGGTTTATGGCATTGGATTATTTTTTCCGTCCGGTTTATGCGATGAACAATATCTGTTATCTGCGTATTTACAAAATGTACCCCAATCGTACGTTCTTTTATTTCGACCGTCCGGCACACTACTTGACTTATTGTGGGGCACATAGCCGGCACCATTGTGGCGGAAGAAGTTTTTATCAGAAACGTTACCCAAGGGTGTACCATCATGCGATATATCGAGGAGATTTCCGTTGTCGTCCCGATAATAGGAAGCACGATTTTATGGCAAGGCGTCCATCCTCTGGACCCGGTTATCATTTTACCCCTGCGCATCGTCCTCCGCATCCGGCAATGAGTCCGGAGAAGCCCCACAGACCTGCGCATCGTCCGGACATCCGGCCTTCTCATCCGGCTAAACCACATCCCCGGCATCCGAATGTAAAACCATCACGGACGGATAAACCCGGCAAACATCCGATAGCCAAGCCTGTACATCCGAACCGTAAACCACAGACACGTCCGCGTCCGGAACGTCCGGAACGGAATGTCTCAAAAGAAAGAGGCAACAGACTCTTGCACAGAACCTGAGGATGATGTATTTTTGTGGGTGATTAGTTGACAAGATACCCAGAATATGATGATATTGAAGCGAATCGGTATAGTGATAGTCTTGCTCGCGATATTTTCGGGAGCAGGACTTTTTTTGTTCCGTGGCACTTTGCTGCGTCATGTGGTGAAGGGAAAGATAGAAACTTATTCGGACCGTTATGGACTTCGGATAGCGTATGCTTCGTTAAAGATGCCTTCACTTGCTACGGTCCGGGTAGAAGGGGTAAGTGTGGTTCCTTTGCATCGGGATACGTTGTTAAAACTCCGTTCGGCAGAAGTTGAGCTCGAACTCTTACCTTTGTTGCAGGGAAATTTGTCGGTAAAAAGCATGCATACCGATGGCTTGACGTGCCGGTTTGTCAAATGCGGAGGTAAATCGAATTACGATTTGTTCTTTCAGCGTATACCACAGGAGCCGCGTGGGCAGGAAACAGAAGATGTTGTTCCTATCGGTTATGCCAGGCGGGTAGAACAAGCGTTGGGAGCATTGTTTCGTTTGCTCCCCGAAGATGCTACGCTTCGTCACACTACGTTTATGGGTGAGCGTGATTCACTTCAGACCGTTTTTATGATTCCGGACCTTGTATTGGAAGACCGGAAATTTGTTTCTGAAATCGCAGTATCGGAAGAGAAGATGAATGGGAAATGGCGAGTAGCAGGTACACTTGACTGCAAGACGCGCCTGATAGAAGGGAGTATTGCTTCGGCTGAATCCGGAAAGCGTATCGTGGTGCCTTATATTCTTCCGCATTACCAGACGTTTGTAGCATTCGACTCAGTGGCATTCAGTATGAAACAGGAACCGTTTTCGGCCGGCAATCAAACTCTTACCGGATATACCGAAGTGGGTGGGCTGGAAATACATCACAAGGCTTTGTCGCCCGACACGATTGGATTAGACAAGGGAGAAGTAGAATATATGGTACATGTCGGTGAACGTGCGTTCGAGTTGGATAGTGCTACTACCGTCCGTTTCAACCGCCTTTCGTTTCATCCTTTCGTGCGTGCCGACAAGACCGACAGATGGCACTTCACAGCATCTGTTCATCGTCCTTCTTTCCCGGCACAAGATTTGTTTGCTTCTCTTCCTTCTGCCCTGTTCAGTCATTTGCGGGGCTTGGAGGTAGAAGGAGAATTGAGTTATGACCTGAATGCCGATGTGGATTTCAACTGTCTTGACAGTTTGAAATTTTCTTCCAATCTTCGTGGGCACGGATTTCGTATTCATCGTATGGGGACTACCGACTTGTCACGGATGAGTACGGAGTTCGAGTATACGGCTTACGAGCACGACACCCCTGTGCGTACATTTGCCATTGGCCCGTCAAATCCTCATTTCCGTCCGCTTTCGTGCATTTCCCCTTTGCTTCAGATGGCAGTGATGCAATCCGAGGACGGTAGTTTTTATTATCACGATGGCTTTTATCCCGGTGCTATCCAAGAGGCATTGGCATATGATTTACAAAAAGGAGGGTTTGCCCGTGGAGGCAGTTCCATTACGATGCAGCTGATAAAAAATGTTTTTCTGAATCGCCATAAGAATATTGCACGCAAGCTGGAAGAAGCCTTGATAGTCTGGCTTATCGAGTCGCAGCATCTCACCTCGAAAGAACGTATGTATGAAGTTTATCTGAATATTATCGAATGGGGACCGTTGGTATATGGGGCGGCCGAGGCAAGCCGTTTTTATTTCGAAAAAGAACCGTCTGAGCTGACGGTCAGTGAAGCTATTTTCCTGGCATCCATCATTCCACGGCCGAAACATTTCCGTTCGGTGTTTAATCCTGATGCCACATTGCGTGAAAATCAGTTGGGATATTATCGTGTCATTGCCCGGCGTCTTGCGGTCAAAGGACTGATGACGGAAGAGGAGGCTGAAGCATTTGTGCCTGATGTACAAATCAGAGGGGAGTCCCGTCGGCTGGTACTTCAGCCAGACACACTGATATCGCCGGTACATGCTACTGCATGGGAGGCTGAATGAATATAGCTGCATCGTACGACGGATATAGCTGCCTTGCTTGTAAGATTATTAATCTTCATGCCGAAAGATTATTAATCTTCACGCTGTAAGATTAATAATCTTACAAACAATGCAGTTATATTGCGAAAAGACCAATGTCTTGCTTGTCATGCCGGATGTGTAATCCGGCGTAATTGAAAAAGCTGATTTGCAACCCTGCGTGACACTGGAAACAGGCTTTGTTCTACTATAAATTGTAATTGTAAGGATCTAAAATTAAAGCCGGACGATACATCACGTACCATCCGGCTTTGATTGTTTTTTGTCGTTTATACCGACTTGTTAGTTTTCTTTTACTTCCCATCCCAAAGCGCTGGCGCCTAATACGGCTGCATCAGCATCTTTCAGTTGAGAAAGAAGTATTTTTGTTTTGCCTTTGAAGATGTTCAGCACATTGTCTTCCATAGCTTTCTGGATAGGCTTCATGATGTAATCGCCCGATTTGGCCAATCCTCCGAACAGGATGATGGCTTCGGGGCTGGAGAAAGCAATGAAATTAGCCAGCGCACGGCCCAATATGTCGCCCGTGAACTCAAAAATATCTTGAGCCAGCTTGTCGCCTTTTACGGCTGCATCATAAACGTCTTTCGATTGGATTTCTTCGGCTGGGACATTGCGCAGCAGGCTGGGCTCGGAACGTGCTACCAGAAATTCGCGTGCCGTACGTGCCACACCGGTTGCTGAACAATAAGTCTCCAGACATCCTTTACGGCCGCATCCGCAGATACGTCCTTCCTTGTCTACGATGACGTGACCCAGTTCGCCTGCGAATCCATCGTGACCGTATACCAGTTGTCCATTAATGACAATACCGCTTCCTACGCCTGTACCTAAAGTAATCATGATAAAGTCTTTCATACCGCGTGCGGCTCCATAGGTCATTTCACCGATGGCAGCTGCATTGGCATCGTTGGTCAGGGCAGTAGGAATACCCAGACGTTCTTCAAACATGGCAGCCAGGGGGATGATGCCTTTCCATGGCAGGTTAGGCGCAAATTCGATAGTGCCACTATAATAATTGCCGTTGGGCGCACCTACACCCATCCCTTTGATTTTGTCGGAACCTCCGAATTGTTCCAATAACGGACGCATCTGCTCGCATACGGCATCGACGTAATCTTCTACTTTTTCAAATTGGTGTGTCTTGATAGAATCGGAAGCCAGTACGGTTCCGCGTGAATCAACAATACCGAACACGGTGTTTGTTCCACCGATGTCCATACCTACTACGTAGGGTTTTTCCATATTTGTTGCCATGACATTAAATCGTTTAAAGGTTAGTTATGAGAACAAAAGTAAGCAATCGGGCACAACGGAGCAAATTTTTAATGAATTTATTTAAGCTGTTGCGTAACTTTTTATATCTTAGCAACGTCTAAAGGGCATAAAAACGAAAGAAAAACCAAAGTTTTACATTATGATACAACTAAAGGATATCAATAAAACTTACCACAACGGAGCTCCGCTTCATGTGTTGAAAGGCATTGATTTGACTATCGGGAAGGGAGAATTTGTTTCTATTATGGGAGCTTCAGGTTCGGGAAAATCCACCTTATTAAATATATTGGGCATTCTTGACAATTATGATTCGGGTGAATATTACCTGAATGATGTGCTTATCAAAAATCTGAGCGAGACGCGTGCAGCCGAATACCGCAACCGGATGATCGGGTTTATTTTTCAATCGTTCAACTTGATTTCGTTCAAGAATGCCATGGAGAACGTGGCCCTACCGCTTTTCTACCAAGGTGTGAACCGAAAGAAACGGAACGAACTGGCTATGGAATACCTCGACAAGCTGGGACTGAAAGAGTGGGCACACCATATGCCCAACGAACTTTCGGGCGGGCAAAAGCAACGTGTGGCCATTGCGCGTGCTTTGATATCGAAGCCGCAGATTATTTTGGCTGATGAACCTACCGGTGCACTGGACAGCAAGACTTCGGTGGAAGTGATGAATATCTTGAAAGACCTGCATGACCGGGAGGGACTGACCATCGTGGTGGTGACGCACGAGAGTGGCGTGGCCAACCAGACGAACAAGATAATCCATATCAAAGACGGCGTCATTGAACGTATTGAAGACAACATTGACCATAACGCTTCACCTTTCGGACAAAATGGTTTCATGAAATAAGTAATCTTATGGTAGACTTAATACAAGAAATATATGGCACCATTATGCGTAATAAATTGCGCACGGCTCTGACGGGCTTTTCGGTGGCATGGGGGATATTTATGCTTATTGTGTTGCTGGGTGCAGGCAACGGACTGATACATGCCTTCGAAGGACAATCGGAAGATATGCTAATGAACTCGATGAAAATCTATCCGGGATATACTTCAAAGCCGTTTCAAGGCATGCAGGAAGGAAGAAGCATTTCACTGGATAACCGTGACCGGGAGTTGAGTGCTACGGCTTTTCCCGAACATGTCATTGCTACGGGGGCTACGGTGAGCCAGAGCGATGTCACTCTAACCTATGGCAAAGAGTTTTTAAGCATAGGGGTGGATGGGGTATTTCCCAATTATCCAGAACTGGAAGCAATGAAACTGAAAGAAGGGCGTTTCATCAACGAACGCGATATGGCAGAACGCCGCAAAGTGATGATTCTCCATGAAAAGACTGTAGGAATGCTTTTTCCGCAAGGACATGCAATAGGAAAATACGTCAATGCCAGCGGAGTCAGTTATCAGATAGTCGGGGTCTATAAGGACCAGAATAGCTTCTCGCCTACTGCGCTTGTACCTTTTACTACCTTACAGACAGTGTACAGTAAGGGAGACAGTATTGACAACATTACGTTTACCACCAAGGGCTTGACAAACGAAGCCGACAATGATGCTTTCGAAGCCGACTATCGCCGTATGCTGGGAAGCCAGAAACAATTCGACCCGTCTGACGACAGTGCCATTTGGATATGGAACCGCTTCACGCAATACCTTCAGCAGCAGACTGCCACAAAGATCTTGCATATAGCCATTTGGGTAATCGGAATTTTTACTTTATTAAGCGGCATTGTGGGCGTGAGCAACATTATGCTGATAACGGTACGCGAACGTACGCACGAGTTCGGTATTCGTAAGGCGTTGGGAGCAAAGCCTTTGTCGATTCTCCGGCTGATTATTTCAGAAAGTGTGACCATCACGACTTTTTTCGGATACCTTGGCATGGTAGCAGGTATAGCGGTGACCGAGTATATGAACATGGTGGCAGGTAAGCAGACCATGGATATGGGAGTGTTTTCAATGACTTTCTTTGAAAATCCGACGGTCGACCTTTCCATTGCCATTGAAGCTACTTTGACATTGATTATTGCAGGAACATTAGCTGGACTTTTTCCTGCATTGAAAGCTGTAAAAATCCGTCCGATAGAGGCATTGAGGGCAGACTAGTACATTGACAAGAGAAATATTTAAGTTATGAAACAGTTCGATTTAGATGTTTGGGAAGAGATATTGGTTACCATTACCCGTAACAAAACCCGCAGTTTGCTGACAGCTTTCGGTATCTTTTGGGGGATTTTTATGCTCATTGCACTGATGGGGGGAGCGCAAGGCATGCAGCAGATGCTTTCGCGGGAATTTGAAGGATTTGCCACCAATTCAGGATTCATGGGTGCGAACAAGACCAGCAAGGCTTATAAAGGATTCCAGCAAGGACGGTACTGGGACTTGGAAAATAGTGATGTAGACCGTGTCCGCCGGAGTGTAAACGAAGTAGATATTATTACTCCCAGCTTGGCAAAGTGGGGAGTGGACGTGATTTATAATGAGCAGAAAATTTCGGGAACATTGAAAGGGCTTTATCCCGAATATGGCAAGATAGAGGAACCGATGATTACTTACGGACGATACTTGAATGACATGGATGTGAAAGACCGGCGCAGGGTATGTGTCATAGGAAAACGTATCTACGAAACGCTTTTTCCCGGTAAGGAGAATCCGTGTGGAAGGTTCATCAAGATTAATGGCATCTATTATCAGGTAATTGGAGTAAGTGTTTCATCGGGGAATATTTCTATAAACGGGCGTTCGGAAACTTCTGTGACTATCCCTTTCACTACGATGCAGCAAAACTATAACTTCGGGCAAAAGGTGCAACTCTTGTGTTATACCGCCCGCAAGGGATACTCTATCAGCGAGGTGGAAAAGAAAGTGGCACAAGTGGTGAAACGTGCGCATTACATTCATCCCGATGACAGCCAGGCAATGATACAGGTGAATGCAGAGGCTATGTTCAGTATGATGGACAATTTGTTTTCGGGTATCCGTATCCTGGGATGGATGGTAGGATTAGGTACCCTGCTTGCAGGTGCCATCGGTGTGAGCAATATCATGATGGTAACGGTAAAGGAACGTACGGTGGAAATAGGTATCCGCCGTGCCATCGGTGCCCGACCGAATGATATTCTGCAACAGATTCTTTCGGAAAGCATGGTTTTGACCATCCTTGCCGGTATGGCGGGAATTGCTTTTGCAGTCTTCTTGCTGAATGTGGTCGAGGTAGGAACTTCCGAGCCGAATGCACCCACGCATTTCTTGATTAGTTTTTGGGAAGCTGTCGGGGCATGTGTCCTTTTGCTTTTCCTTGGCTTGCTTGCGGGACTGGCTCCTGCTTATCGTGCAATGTCGGTAAAGCCGATTGATGCGATTCGTGACGAGTGACGCCTACCACAGACTGCACTGATTTTAAAAATAAAAACGGGAATAGAAAATTTGCCATAAGAGTGCACAGACGAGGAAATCTTTTTTATCTGTGTAATCTGTAGTGAACAAAAAAAAGAAACAAATAAAAACCATAACCTATATGAAGAAGTTTATGAAAATTGCTGTACTGGTTCTGATAGCCATCGTGTTTATTGGGACATTTGTATTTCTTTATCAGAAATCGCAGCCGGAAAAAGTGAGTTATCAAGTGTTGAAGGCAGAAACCAAAGACTTGGTACAGACTACTGTTGCCACGGGAAAGATAGAGCCACGTGACGAGGTGGAAATCAAGCCACAAATATCGGGTATCATAGCTGAAGTGTATAAAGAGGCAGGACAGACCGTGAAAGAAGGTGAGGTTATTGCCAAAGTAAAAGTGATTCCTGAACTGGGCACACTTAATGCGGCAGAGAGCCGGGTCCGGCTGGCAGAGATGAACGGCAAACAGGCAGAAATCGATTTGGAACGTATGGAAAAACTTTACCAAGGTAAGCTGGTAAGTAATGAAGAATACGAAAAGACGTTGCTTGCTGCCAAGCAGGCACGTGAAGAACTTCAGGCAGCAAAAGACAATCTGGAAATCGTGAAAGAAGGCATTACGAAAAACAGTGCTTCATTCAGTAGTACGTTGATACGTTCTACGATTACCGGATTGATATTGGATGTACCTATCAAGGTGGGAAATTCGGTGATAATGAGTAATACCTTCAATGACGGAACGACGATTGCTACTGTGGCAGATATGAGTGACTTGATATTCCGTGGAAATGTAGATGAGACCGAAGTGGGACGTATCCGCGAAGGGATTCCAGTGAAAATCACCTTAGGAGCCTTACAGAATATGAAGTTTGATGCCGTATTGGAATATATATCTCCTAAAAGTACAGAAAATAATGGCGCCAATCAGTTTGAAATCAAAGCTGCTATCGATGTGCCCGATAGTGTGACTATCCGTTCGGGGTACAGCGCCAATGCAGAGATGGAATTGCAACATGTTGACGGCGCGTTAACTGTTCCCGAAAGTGCCGTCGAATTTAGCGGTGATTCTACTTTTGTTTATGTATTGACAGATAGTGTGCCTGACCAGAAGTTCAAACGCCAGCAAATCGTAACAGGTATCAGTAATGGCATCGATACGGAAGTGAAACAAGGATTAAAGTCCGGTGACAAGGTTCGCGGACTGAAAATAGAAGACCAATAAATATTCGCGATGATGAAATTCAGTTATTTATTTATAGGGATAGGAGCCATGTGTATGCCTGTGCATGCTCAGCAGGCATGGACATTGAAGAAATGCATTGATTATGCCATCGAACATAACCTAACCATCAAGCAGCAGGAAGCTTCTGCCGAGCAGAGCAAGATAGAACTGAGCACAGCGAAAAACAGCCGTCTGCCCGATCTGAACGGAAGTGCATCGCACTCTTTTAGCTTCGGTCGAAGTTTGCAGGCAGACAATACTTACAATAGCATCAATACCCAAAATACAGGCTTCAGCCTTTCTACCAGTGTGCCGCTTTTTACCGGATTGCAGATTCCTAACAACATTGCTCTCTCGAAACTTAACCTGCAGGCTGCTCTTGAAGACCTGAATGCTGCTAAAGAAAATGTCAGTATACAAGTGGCATCCAGTTATTTGCAGGTCTTGTTTAATGACGAATTGGCACGTGTGGCGCACGAACAGGTCGACCTCAGCCGTGAAATGCTGGTACAGCGCGAAGCTTATTTCCGAAATGGCAAGGCCTCGGAGTCGGAACTATATGAGGCTAAGTCACGCGTGGCTCAAGATGAGTTGTCGGCAGTGCAGGCAGACAACGACTATCAGTTGGCATTGCTTGACCTCAGTCAACTGCTTGAGTTACCTTCTCCTGACGGATTTGCTATCGTTTCGCCCCAAACTGATGCCGTGGAGAATTTGGGCACCCCGCTTCCACCTGCTGAAATCTATGCCGATGCCTTGCTGATAAAGCCTGTCATCAAGGCGGCGCAATATCGTTTGGAAGGAGCACAAAAGAGCATCCGCATCGCACAAAGTGCTTACTATCCTCAGCTGAGTTTAGGAGCAGGGTTGAGTACTAATTATTATAAAATGTCAGGCATGGACAATGCAGGCTTCGGTTCACAGCTGCGAGATAATTTTAGCCAGTATGTGGGGTTGACATTGAGCATCCCTATCTTCAACCGTCTGGCAACGCGCAATCGTGTACGGAGTGCACGCATCCAACAAACTACGTTGGGATGGCAACTGGAAGATAGCAAAAAAACTTTGTACAAGGAAATACAACAGGCGTATTATAATACGTTGAGTGCTCAGACACAATACACCAGTAGCCGTACTGCAGCCGAAGCTGCTAAGGCCTCATTCGACTTAATGAAAGAACGTTACATGAATGGCAAGGCGAATGCTACCGAGTTTAATGAGTCGCGCACGGCATGGATGCGTGCGGTGTCCGATCAGCTGCAGGCGAAATACAACTATATCTTCCGCTTCAAAATACTAGACTTTTACCGTGGCGTGCCTTTGGAGCTGAAATGATGTGCTAAATTTCTTGGCAGTACTGATTCAGAAAAAGGATAATCCTCTTCGTTGAAGAAGATTATCCTCTTTTTTTGAATGTTCGCATAGAAGAAACTGTTTTGAACTTATCATGTGCTGATTGGGGTTTGCAGACTTTCATTTTTTATATGTCGAAACACATAGGATTTATAAATTGTAATGGTGAGTACACCTGTAGTTAATCAGACGCCGCTGAATGCGCTGAAGCCGCCGTCTACAGCCAATACAGCACCCGTGATGAAGCTGGCAGCATCACTACATAAGAACTGTACAGCACCGTTCAGTTCAGAAATATCACCAAACCGCCGCATCGGGGTTTTGGCAATGACCTTCTTGCTACGGTCGGTTAACGAACCGTCGGGGTTTATCAGGATGGCACGGTTCTGGTTGCCGATGAAGAAACCGGGGGCGATGGCATTGACACGGATTTTCTCGCTGAACTTGATTGCCATTTCCTGCGCCATCCAGCGTGTAAAGTTTTCTACAGCACTTTTCGCCATTGAATAACCAGGTACACGGGTGATGGATTCGTAGGCAGCCATCGAAGAAACGTTAACGATAGCACCACTCTGTTGCTTTGCCATGATTTCACCGAACACCAGACAAGGGTAAACCGTTCCGTTCAGGTTCAGGTCAACCACTTTGTCCAAATCTTCAACTTTCATGTCGAAGATGTTTTGGTCTACTGTCAGTGTACCACCTGGAATATTTCCTCCTGCGGCATTGACCAAAATGTCTACTCGTCCCCACTGGGCCAGTACTTCGTCTTTTACTGCATTCAGACTTTCAATGTCGAGTACGTTACATACTGTACCTCTTATTTCACCTCCTGTCTGTTTCAGGCGTTCTACAGCTGCATCTACGCGGTCTTTGTGGGCACCGATAATGATTACTTTAGCACCGGCACGTAAAAAACCTTCTGCAATATTACTCCCTAACACACCGGAGCCGCCGGTTACGACGGCTACTTTTCCGGCAATACTGAAAATTTCGTTCATAATGTTTTTACTTTAATTAAATGGATATTTAGATTGGTTGTTTATTCGCTTGCCTGCGTTGACGAGTACAGTCGCGGCAGATTCCCTTCGCCATATAGTTGATGCTGTGCATGTCGAAACCTTCGGGCAGATTTACCACAGGAATGTGTATTCCTTTAAAACAGAATGTACGGTGACACACTTCGCAATAAAAATGCGTATGCATGTCGTCAATGCTGCATGCATTTTCTCCCGAACAGATTTCGTATTTCAGCGACCCGCTGCCGTCTTCGATGTCATGTATCAGGTGGTGGGCAAGAAAAGTGTTTAAGGTACGAAATATAGTTGATTTATCAACCGTTTCGAGTATTGTCTCTAAGTCAAGCAACGAAACCGGATGTTCAGCTTCTACCATTGCCTTGAATACTAAAAGACGTATGGAAGTAGGTTTTACGCTTTTCTTTTCCAGCCGGTCAATATAGTATTGGTTATTTTCCATAAAAACGGATATCTTTATTTATTATTGCATTTCTTCGGCCACTATTTCTCCACTGTAACGGATTGGTTGCCTGTTGTGCATCGTGACAGAAACCGTTACAGAACCTCCTGTAGAAATGTCGAGATAAAAATCGAAAACATCTTCTTCGGTTTTCGAAGAAAAGCGGACTTCGTATCCTTTCTTTTTCTTTTCAAGGCAAAAGCCCGTAATTTCCGATTGGAAATGTAAGCCTTTTCCACCTCCGTAAGGCACCGAGTAAGCTCTTCCGAAATAGGGAAGATATACGTCTACCGAGTCGTTTTTCATCTTCAGGCTGTAAGAACTTGTCAACGGAATACTCCTTCCTCGCATGGGATAAGCCATCGATACATCTACCGTGAAACAACGGTTGTCCAGTTGTTTCTCAATGTAAATTTCGGTTGTATCCTTTTTTGTCTCACTTGCCTGCGTTCCGGCATTTCCGGTCAAGCATACACATGCCCAAAGTATGAAAAGCAAACAGATTTTTCTCATTTGTTTTTGTTTATGCTGATTTCGGATGGCAAGTTAGCTAAAAAAATGAGAACTTACCCTATAAAATGAATAATTGTTTGGATAAATAAAGATAAACTTAGGTATTTGGCTGTATCAGATTGGATAATTTTGTTTGGAGAAATTCAAAACAACTCCGAAATGTTGGTGTGAGAGAACATGTAAAATGAATTGTGCCCAACATTTATCGGGCACAATTCATTGTTTAATATGAGCCGTGTTAACGTACTTGGATAACCAGATAGCGTGATACACTCCAGAACTGACTGGGGTTTGTGATTTTCAGAGTCAACTGTCCTTTGTCATCTTTTACCAGTTCGTATGAACCTTCAGGATGTGTAGTCAGCAGTTCAGCGCGTTTGGAGTAAAGTTTGATTTCTTTGTCCTGACGGATATCAATTTCAGTAAAATAATCCTTGTTAAATTCGTTATCTTTTAATACATCTCCACGTTTCAGGATTTTCTGGTCTTTCAGTTCCGATTTTGTTCCGAATACATACCAGGCAGTATTCAGTGCCTTGTCTTGTGCCACTACAGTTTCCGTTTTGGCTTCATTTTCTGCCGTCAGTTCGTCTACGTTTTTGTTCAAGTCGGCTACAGCTTCATCCAGTTCAGCAATGCGGATGTTTTTCGAAGCCAGTTCTGCCTGCAAGGTTTCTATTTGCTTTTGTTTCGATTCCAGTTCAGCGGTCAGGTTCTGGATTGCTTTTTTCAGTTGTGCAGACTGGTAGTTGCTATTTTGCAGCTGTTTCTCCAGTTCTGCAATTCGTGCACGATTGGCTTGCAATTTCTGGCTGATGAAACGGATATCTTCCTTGATTTTCTCTGCACTCGATTTGCTTTCCATTGCATCACCTTTCAAGTCAACACGGTTTTCGGCTTCATTAATTTCGCGGAAGCCTTCTTGTATCTCGTTGAAAGCTCCCATAATCTCATCGAGTTCTGCATCCCGATTAGACAATTCCAGCATCAATGAGTCGTTTTGAACTTGTAATGCGTCTTTTTTCTGCCCCGAATTTGTACAGGAAGCCAATAAGGCTGCTGCGCATAGCGAAAATAAAACAACTTTCTTCATAGTTTCTTATCTGTTTAGAATTTATACTTTTATTTTTCTTTCCCTGCAAGTATGATTACTATTTCTCCTTTAGGTTCGGCAACGGTGAAATGCGCTATTACTTCTGCAAGCGTCCCTCGTACGCTTTCCTCATGTATTTTTGAAATTTCCCGACAAACAGAAACCTGCCGTTCTTCACCGAAAAGTTCGGCGAATTGGGTTAAGGTTTTTACCAGCCTGTATGGAGATTCATAAAATATCATCGTCCGTGTCTCTTCTGCCAGTGAGTTCAAACGTGTCATCCGTCCTTTTTTCTGAGGCAAGAAACCTTCGAAACAGAAGCGTTCATCCGGCAGTCCTGAGGCTACCAATGCCGGTACAAAGGCTGTTGCCCCCGGCAGGCATTGCACTTCGATGCCGTTCCTTACGCATTCGCGGACAACCAGAAATCCCGGGTCGGAAATGCCTGGCGTGCCTGCATCCGATATCAAGGCGATGTTTTCTCCAGCCTTGAGCCGCGTGATGATGCTCTCCAGTACCTGATGTTCATTGAACTTATGGTAAGATTGCAGGGCATTCTTGATTTCGAAGTGCTTCAGCAGAATACCCGATGTGCGGGTGTCTTCCGCTAAAATCAAGTCGACCTCTTTCAGCACCCGTATGGCACGCAATGTCATGTCTTCTAAATTGCCTACTGGAGTAGGTACTACATACAGTTTACCCATATTTGTCATTTATAATATAGCAAAGGTAGAAAGTTTTTGATTGTATGTGTTAATTTGCTCCATTATTTAACAGAAGTTGTATTATTCTAGCCTAAAACATCGTTTTTTAGTCTGGACTGTATTCTTTTTTGCTTTAGAAAACGTACTTTTGCAACCGCAATTATTCAAACAGAAGATCATATCATGGTAGTATTTTCAGAAGACCATACACAAGAGACTTTTCGTCGTGGACGAATTGAGGTGATATGCGGTTCGATGTTTTCGGGTAAAACTGAAGAACTGATACGCCGCCTGAAGCGTGCAATGTTTGCTCGTCAACAAGTAGAAATATTCAAACCAGCTATCGACACACGCTATTCGGAGGCGGAAGTGGTGTCACACGATAATAATTCCATTAAGTCAACTCCGGTAGAAACATCAGCGAGCATTCTTTTGCTTGGCTCCGAAATTGATGTGGTTGGTATTGATGAAGCACAATTCTTTGATGAAGGCTTGATAGGTATCTGCAACGAACTGGCTAACCGCGGGGTACGGGTTATCATCGCCGGTTTGGATATGGATTACAAAGGTGTTCCTTTCGGTCCGATACCCGGATTGTGTGCCATAGCCGATGAAGTGACGAAAGTGCATGCTATTTGTGTGAAATGTGGTGATTTGGCATATATTTCTCACCGCACGGTAGCGGATGACAAGCGTGTGTTGCTTGGCGAAAAAGAAGAATACGAGCCTTTATGCCGGAGATGTTACCAAAAAGCGTTACGAGGGAAATCTGGTAGGGAAACAGAGTAAGGAGGTCGGGGAAAGAACCGAAAAATGAAATAATCAGAAAAAAAACTTCAAAAGTTTTGCCAGTTCAAGAAAAGTGTCTATCTTTGCACCCGCAATCAGAAATGACGGCAAAACAGGTTTGATTCGCTAGCTCAGCAGGTAGAGCACAACACTTTTAATGTTGGGGTCTTGGGTTCGAGCCCCAAGCGGATCACTTAATCAAATAGCAGAACAACGAAAACCGCTGATAATCAATCATTATCAGCGGTTTTTCTTTTATCTTCCACCTGCATTTCGGGGCAAAATGGGGCAATAAAAACAGGTGAAATAGGTGGACTTGATTTCCACCGGAACAAAGTCCACCTATTTGCATCATACTTCTCTGATTTCCTGCGGTTTGCGATATGCAACTTGGCACTAAAATCCTCTATAAGGAGTCGGATATAGGAAAACAGCAGAATGACAACAGGCAGGAAGCATATCAATAAATGGAATAAGGTTTTGAAGAACATTCCATAAAAGGACAGGCTCTTAGAAGCTGTTTTGAATTTCTCCAAAAAGTTTTTCTTGGCTTGATGTATCCGTTTTCGTGTGTGCTTTGGGCGATTTTTGGTCCTTTTCGCTCCTGTTCTTCGTCAGATAGCCCGCTATCTTCCTCATCACAGAAGCGAAAATGCCTCAAAAACTCATCCCAAATCATCGCACGATAAATCCAAAACAGCTTCTTAATTTTTCTGATAAATTTGTTTAGCGGATATGAATCAATGCATGATTGAAAGGTTCAGTATCTGTTTCAAGCTGTCTTCCTTTTACGTTCTCCATATGGAAACCGTACGGTTTCCATATCGAAAACATACGGTTTCCATATCAAGAACGTACGGTTTTGATATGGAAACTATAAAAGGAAGCTATCTGGATTAATAACGCAACCCAATCAGATACTTCAATTATATGGCTTGGGGAATTTGATTATAAATGCCCATAACATTTTTCTTACCCTGGAGCGACAGGGAAACGACCTTTAAAAACGCCCTATAAAGACTGCTCCAACCATTAGAGAATGGCTGGAGTATCTTTTTTTACCCGCAACATCAATACCCGACGGGTCTGTCCCGTTACCCGGAAACGATTATCGGTACGTTCGTTTACCAGCCATACGATATCATCACCGGCACACACCACATATTGGTTTTCTTTATCGAACAAAGAGTACTTGCGGTCGCGCAAATAGTCGCGCACCTTCTTGAATCCACGCATACCAAAGGGAACGAACTTATCGCCCGCCTGCCATTTACGCAATACCAGCGGAGCCTTTACCTTCGAAGCATCCAGACAAGCCACATGCACATCTTTCGGCACTTGGAAGCCTGCATTCACCTCAACCGTTTCCTGCTGCAAAGTCCATACCACTTCTTCCGTTTCTTCCCGTTTTCTGACCAGCAGGCAATCACGGTCGCGCAGAACCACATAATCCGCCGAATAAAACAACCTGCCCGATTCTCCATCCAAGCTACGGTAAATATCATTCAGTTGCGCCGAATTGAATCCCAGCGGATGCAACAATTCGAACAAAACCGCCTGCGGAGACACTTCCCGCAGCACAGAACTGATATGAATACGCCCTTCATCATCCTTTACCCGCTTGCAAGACTCTTCCATTGACGAACGATAGACCGCCTCTACATCAGCAAGCCTACGCGCGGTCCCGGCGATGGTCTCGCTTACCGACGGATTGATTTCTTTCAATAGCGGAAGCACATCGAGCCGTATTTTATTACGCATAAACACATCCTTTGCATTAGTACTGTCGGTCACATAGTCCTGCCCCAACTGCTTCAGATAGCACAAAATCTCCTCACGGCTCACCTCCAGAAGCGGACGCACCACCTTGCCGTTCTTTGCCGCAATGCCTTTCAATCCCTGTATGCCTGTTCCCCGAACCAGATTCAACAAGAAAGTCTCTACGCTATCGTCACGATGATGAGCCACAGCGATTGCCTGCGCTTGCTCTTGCATACGGATTTGTTCGAACCAAGCATAACGAAGCTCGCGTGCTGCCATCTCTACCGAGACATGATGCGCAGCGGCATATGCCTTCGTATCAAAATCAGCCACATGCAAAGGCACTTCCAGCCTTGCACACAAAGTCCGCACAAAAGCCTCATCCCGGTCCGATTCCGTCCCGCGCAAATGGAAATTACAATGGGCTGCCACACATCGTACACCCGATTCCACCAGCACACGCAACAAAGCTACCGAGTCAGCTCCCCCACTCAGTGCCACCACAACCGTATCACCTCCGGCAAACAAATCTTTCTCGCGGACAAATCGCAATATCTTCCTTTTAAACATAAAGCAAAGATAAGAAAAATACCTGACTATATGCAATGCCTCATGCACCTATGTGCAAAACCTCTTGCAGATAAGTGCTCCCAACACCCCATATACATACATTCTGAAGCGAAAACCGATGCAACTTCTTTGCATTCTATTTAAAAACAATCTAAATAACTTGCATAGTAAAAATCTATCCTATATCTTTGCCGCAAAATAAACGGCAACTATGAGACTATCAGAACTTAAAACTGGAGAAAAAGGAGTCATCATCAAAGTAATGGGGCACGGAGGATTCCGCCGGCGCATCATCGAAATGGGCTTCATCAAGGGAAAGACGGTGGAAGTACTGCTGAACGCACCGCTGAAAGACCCTATCAAATACAAAATCATGGGATACGAGATTTCACTCCGCCGGCAAGAGGCAGAGATGATTGAAGTGATGAGCGAAGAAGAAGCACGCGCCTCCATGCACGAAGACCGGGTGCTCAACCCCATCGAAGAAGACATTCCCGTATCCGAAGAAAAACTGAAGGAAATAGCACAGGGCAAACGGCGCACCATCAACGTGGCACTGGTGGGGAACCCCAACTGCGGCAAGACTTCACTTTTCAACATCGCTTCGGGAGCGCACGAACATGTAGGCAACTATAGCGGAGTAACGGTAGATGCCAAAGAAGGGCATTTCGATTTCCAAGGCTATCACTTCCGGCTGGTCGACCTGCCGGGCACCTATTCGCTCTCGGCATACAGTCCCGAAGAACTTTACGTGCGTAAGCACATCATCGATGAGACACCCGACGTCATTATCAACGTAGTGGATGCAGGCAACTTGGAGCGCAACCTCTATCTCACCACCCAACTCATCGACATGAATGTGCGCATGGTGGTGGCACTCAACATGTACGACGCACTGGAGCATAGCGGAAATACCCTCGACCATAAAACACTGGGGCAACTGTTAGGCGTACCTATGGTGCCCACCGTAAGCCGCACAGGAAAAGGCATCGATACACTTTTCCACGTCATCATCGGGCTATACGAAGGTGCCGACTTCATGGGGCAAAAAGATGAGATCAAGAATGAAGCCCTGCGCGAACTACGCCAATGGCACGACCAGTACGCGCCCGACCACAAGTTCGGAAGCAAGGAAGAAGAAGTACAAGAGTTTGACTCGAAAAGCTATATCCGCCACATCCACATCAACCACGGGCCGGAACTGGAGCGCAGTATCGATGCCGTAAAGAAAGAAATCTGCAAGAACGAGAACATCCGTTACAAATACTCCACCCGCTTCCTGGCCATCAAGCTGCTGGAAAACGACAAGGATATCGAGCAGCACGTCATCTCTACCCTTCCCAACGGCGCAGAAGTCATCCAGATACGCGACAGGGAAGCCGAACGCATCCGCCGGGCGATGAACGAAGACAGCGAACAAGCCATCACCGATGCCAAATACGGCTTTATCTCAGGCGCACTGAAAGAAACTTTCGTGGAGAAGAACCAGAACACCGAAGCATTCACCCGTGTGGTAGACAGCATCGTGACCCACAAGATATGGGGCTTCCCCATCTTCTTCCTTTTCCTTTACATCATGTTCGAGTGCACCTTCATCCTTGGTGCCTACCCGCAGGAGTGGATTGAATGGCTGGTAGCACAAATCGGTTCACTGGCCGAACATTACATGCCCGCAGGCCCACTCAAGGATTTGGTCATCGATGGCATCATCGGAGGTGTGGGAGGCGTCATCGTGTTCTTGCCCAACATCCTGCTGCTCTACATCTTCATCTCGTTCATGGAAGATACGGGTTACATGGCACGCGCGGCATTCATCATGGATAAAATCATGCACAAAATGGGATTGCACGGCAAGTCGTTCATCCCCCTCATCATGGGCTTCGGATGCAATGTACCGGCTATCATGGCTTCGCGCATCATCGAAAGCCGCAAGGCACGCCTGGTCACCATGCTCATCAACCCGCTGATGTCGTGCAGCGCCCGCCTGCCCATCTATCTGGTATTGATAGGAGCCTTCTTCCCCAGCCACGCCAGCCTGGTATTGCTCTCGCTCTACGTAGCCGGCATCCTGCTCGCCGTGCTCATGGCACGCATCTTCAGCAAGTTCATCGTAAAAGGCGAAGATGCTCCTTTCGTCATGGAACTTCCACCCTACCGTATGCCTACGGCAAAATCGGTGGCACGCCACACCTGGGAAAAAGGCGCGCAATACCTCAAGAAGATGGGAGGAATCATCATGATAGCGTCCATCATCATCTGGTTCCTCGGATATTATCCCAACCACGACCGGTATGAAACTACCGCCGAACAGCAGGAGAACTCCTACATCGGCCAGATAGGAAAAGCCATCGAGCCCGTTATCGAACCGTTAGGATTCGACTGGAAGATGGGCATCGGCATCTTGTCGGGCGTAGGAGCCAAAGAACTGGTGGTCAGTACGCTGGGCGTACTCTACACCAACGAAGAAGACATCGAGAATGTCAATCTCTCCGAACGCATCCCCATCACGCCCTTAGTGGCATACGGCTATATGCTCTTCGTACTGATATACTTCCCCTGCATCGCCACAATAGCGGCTATCAAGAACGAGTCGGGAAGCTGGAAGTGGGCAGCTTTTGCGGCTTGCTATACTACCGTACTTGCCTGGATAGTGGCGTTTGCGGTGCATCAGATAGGGAAATTATTTATTTAATTGACTAGTTGACATCGGTTTTAATTAGATAAATACATGCTATTAAAGACCTAGTACCTGGTCAACTAGTGCCTAGTTCCTAAAAATAAAACTCATGGACACACAAACTATCCTTGTTTATATCATCGTGCTGCTCTGCGTTATTTACGCAGGGCGGCACTTCCTGAAGTTCTTCAAGAAGAAGAAACCGGGACAAACCGATTGCGGGTGCGGATGCGGATGTGCCGGATGCCAGAAAGGGAAACACAAGAAACCTTGAAAACATTGCCCGATTAACGAATATTCACTATCCGCCAATAGGGAGCTTCCGGTTTCTTTCCGTCATACAGATGAAACCAATTAAAGAAGCCAAAGTTATGAAAAAGTTAGAAGCTGTTTTGAATTTATCGTGCGATGATTTGGGATGAGTTTTTGAGGCATTTTTGCTTCTGTGATGAGGAAGATAGCGGGCTATCTGACGAAGAACAGGAGC
>NZ_NFJG01000249.1:0-703 GCF_002159755.1 Bacteroides sp. An269 | reverse complement strand
TGTCGAATGGTACTTCCACGATGTTGTCTTCACACATCCACATGAAAGTCTGCACTCCCCCATACCATTCGGTTTCCGACCTGTCTCTTTGAGGGCAGCCATTAACTTTGGATAATGTTTGCTGCATTCGTTCTCTCATTAGGTATGTTTCAATTACTATCGTTTAATTATTAGGTTCAGTCCTTCACAAACTCATCGACACGTTTGCTACTATGACATCTGCTGACTTCTCACGGCAAGCTTTACTCCGCTGATTTCGTTTTTGTTTTTTTTTTCTCTATTCTCATGCGTCCGTGAGACCTCCTCGGATAAGGGTATTAACTTTCCATCTTATGTCTGCTTCATTTACACCAACCGTTCCGAATAGCTATAGGGCTTTGGTTTGTATAGCAACCTTACCCACGGTTTTATGCCTTATATGAAGTTTCTGTTCGTCAGACCAGATGTTTGCCGCCAGCTTCCTTCAGATTCCACCTCACGATGGACACCCTTGCTTTTGGCTGTATGATTCCCGCTATTAGGGCTCATTGGGGACTTGCACCCGTTAGCTAATACTCATGCCGAGCGTACTATCGAGTAGGAGGTAAACACTAGTCATAGGTGTTTATCTCCTATTTTCATGTTTACCGACCTCTCACACCACCGTACGTGCCGTTCGGCATACGGCGGTTCCTATTTTGGGTACCATTCGAGATACGAGCCA
>NZ_NFJG01000248.1:0-706 GCF_002159755.1 Bacteroides sp. An269 | reverse complement strand
TAGCTACAGGCCTAACACATGCAAGTCGAGGGGCAGCATGGGCTTAGCTTGCTAAGCCTGATGGCGACCGGCGCACGGGTGAGTAACGCGTATCCGACCTTCCGGCGGCTCGGGTCCAGCCTTTCGAAAGAAAGATTAATCCCCGATGGTGTCAGGCAGTTCCATGACAGCCTGACTAAAGAATTATCGGCCGCCGATGGGGATGCGTTCCATTAGCTTGTTGGCGGGGTAACGGCCCACCAAGGCGACGATGGATAGGGGTTCTGAGAGGAAGGCCCCCCACATTGGGACTGAGACACGGCCCAAACTCCTACGGGAGGCAGCAGTGAGGAATATTGGTCAATGGGCGCGAGCCTGAACCAGCCAAGTAGCGTGGAGGATGACTGCCCTACGGGTTGTAAACTCCTTTTGCAGGGGGATAAAGTGTGCCACGTGTGGCATATTGCAGGTACCCTGCGAATAAGCATCGGCTAACTCCGTGCCAGCAGCCGCGGTAATACGGAGGATGCGAGCGTTATCCGGATTTATTGGGTTTAAAGGGAGCGCAGACGGCCCCTTAAGTCAGCTGTGAAAGTTTGCGGCTCAACCGTAAAATTGCAGTTGAAACTGTGGGGCTTGAGTACGGTCGCGGCATGCGGAATTCGTGGTGTAGCGGTGAAATGCATAGATATCACGAAGAACCCCGATTGCGAAGGCAGCATGCCAG
>NZ_NFJG01000247.1:0-728 GCF_002159755.1 Bacteroides sp. An269 | reverse complement strand
TCTGATGGAGCCGGTTTCTCCTCTTCCTCCTTTTCAGGTGTCGGATAAAACTCGACGGCTACCATGACTATGCGGTTACGCTTCTTGTTGGTTTCACTCTCGGTCCACTCTTCCGGTTTGAAATATCCCTTTACTGTGAGCAGTTCACCCTTCTTGATTCTGTCAAATGAATCGGCAGCCTCGTTCTTACGCCAGGCTTCGACTGGCAGGAAGGCTGATGTATAGACCGTTTCTTCACCTTTCTTCTCTGAGCGGCTTACGGCTATCGAAAAACGTGCTACACTTGCTGTTTCAAAACTGCGGATCTGTGCGTCATTGGAAACGTAACCTGATACTACGAAGGAATTTTCAATCTTTTTCATAATGTATGAATTTTAGAAGTTAATTAATCAATTTTACGGTGCAATTATCTTGGAACAGACTAAGTGGTAACCATGAAAAAATGTACGAATACGCTTTTTGTGTATAACAGAAAAAGGAAGATTCTTATATTTTTTATTGGGTAAGATGGCAGCAAATAATTAATCCATGAATACGCTTTTTGTGCGTGCAGAAAAAGGAAGATTCTGGAATTAATAGGCAAGGACGGTATTTGCGAATCGGCCACTGACACTTTCGGAAAAAGTGGAAGCTGTTCCATAAATTTGCACAAGGAAATATGATTTGACTTCGCCGGAAATTCATCTGAAAAAGTTTTTCATTCGTATTGGTTACGGTATGATGCACTG
>NZ_NFJG01000246.1:0-732 GCF_002159755.1 Bacteroides sp. An269 | reverse complement strand
TAACTTAATACCCCCATGACTTTATGCGTAAACAAAGTAACACATTAAATTTTGAAGGACAAAATATTTATGTAGGAATTGATGTGCATCTGAAGAGTTGGACAGTAAGTATTCTGAGCGATCATCTCCACCACAAGACATTCGTTCAGCCCCCGAGTCCGGAAGCCCTGTCCTCTTATCTTCACGCGCATTTTCCCAACGGGAATTATCTGTCAGCCTATGAAGCGGGTTTCAGTGGCTTTTGGGCGCATTATAAATTGGTTGAAATGGGAATACAGAATATAGTGGTTAATCCGGCGGATGTCTCCACCAGCCAGAAGGAACGTCTTCAGAAGACGGATGCGGTGGACAGCAGGAAAATAGCCAGGTCTCTGCGTAACAATGAACTGACAGCCATCCATGTCCCTTGCAGGGAGACATTGGAGGTTCGTACCCTTTTGCGCAGCCGTGACGCCCTTGTCCGTGACCTGGCAAGAATGAAACAGCGCATCAAGGCATTCCTGTATTATTATGGGATTGACTATCCTAAAGAATTCCAGCACAGCGGCACCCACTGGTCACGCGCCTTCATGAACTGGCTGCGTAACGGCATCCACATGGATACGGAGGAAGGGGGTGCCGGTCTTTCCCTTTTGCTGGATTCCGTAGAGTCACAGCGCAGGCTTCTTCTGGAAGCGACACGGAAGCTGAGGGCGCTTTCCCGTTCAGACGGATATGCCACCGACTACGAAC
>NZ_NFJG01000245.1:0-754 GCF_002159755.1 Bacteroides sp. An269 | reverse complement strand
ATGACGATGTGATATCCATGGGCGGCACCATCCGCCGTCTGGTGCAGCAGGGTCACGACGTGCATGTGGCATACGAGACTTCGGGCAATATTGCCGTAGGCGATGAGGAAGTGGTACGTTTCATGCACTTCATCAACGGATTCAACCAGCTTTTTGATGAGAATCAGAACGAGACCATCCGCAAGATGTATGCCGACATCAAGCAGTTCCTGCTTCAGAAGAAGGAAGGCGACATCGATACGCGGGATATCCTGACCATAAAGGGGCTGATCCGTCGGGGCGAGGCACGTACGGCATGCACGTATAACCGCATCCCGCTGGACCATGTGCATTTCCTCGACCTTCCTTTCTACGAGACGGGGCGCATCGAGAAGAACCCCATTAGCGAGACGGATGTGCAAATCGTCCAGAAGCTGTTGCAGGAGGTGCAGCCTCACCAGATTTATGTAGCCGGCGACCTTGCCGACCCCCATGGCACGCACCGTGTCTGCACCGATGCCGTACTGGCAGCTATTGACGAGGAAAAGAATGCCGGTGCCGCATGGTTGAAGGATTGCCGCATCTGGATGTACCGCGGGGCATGGGCGGAATGGGAAATCGAGAACATCGAGATGGCTGTGCCGTTCAGTCCCGAAGAGCTTCGTGCGAAACGGAATTCCATCCTGAAGCACCAGTCTCAGATGGAGAGTGCCCCGTTCCTGGGCAATGACGAGCGCCTCTTCTGGCAACGCAGCGAGGACCGCAACCGTGGCAC
>NZ_NFJG01000244.1:0-756 GCF_002159755.1 Bacteroides sp. An269 | reverse complement strand
AGTGGACCGAGAGTGAAACCAACAAGAAGCGTAACCGCATAGTCATGGTAGCCGTCGAGTTTTATCCGACACCTGAAAAGGAGGAAGAGGAGAAACCGGCTCCATCAGAAAAGAAGCCGAAAAGGACGAAGAAGACAGAATCCAAATAGAAAGGTGGCTCCGGCCACCCTTTTTTTATGCCCTTTCGAGGATTATTCTTGCGTACACGCAGTTCTCTTACTCCCACCACCCTGCTAAGGTATGTCCGGTTGCCTTTGTTCTATGGTGACTATTGCATGGTCACCTCCGGACAGAGGCAGCGGCCATCCGTTCCGCTGCATGGCCAAAGACTTCGTTTCCGACCATGTACTCCACTCATTTCTCACCCATACACACCCAGACTGCATCTTGGGGCACAACGGCTTTGCTGATGTGCTCCGTATGCTGTCCGGGTGTGATACCATAAGGTAAGGCAGAGCCTTTCAGTTTGTTCTTGCGTACACGCAGTTCTCTTACTCCCACCACCCCATTAAGGTACCGTCTGTATTCTTGCCCTGTCTGGCACTTATCACTCTGCTCTCAGGCTCACAGACTGCTAAGAGCCGGTTAAGAAAGGCACCCATATCCCGGCACGTACCATGTCCGATACGGAGCTAAGGCATTTGCCTTAACAACCTTAATCTTTCACATGCTCCACGTACCGGTCTGATATGAGTGCCTGCTACAGCCGCATTGTTCACCCGATGATGAAGTACCTGAAGGTACTTCTTATTCCCG
>NZ_NFJG01000243.1:0-795 GCF_002159755.1 Bacteroides sp. An269 | reverse complement strand
AAGGGTAGAAATCCCGAAGGACAATGGCAAGATGCGCCTTTTAGGAATCCCCACCGTGGTAGACCGTATGGTGCAACAAGCCATTAACCAGGTTCTGACCCCTATCTATGAGTGCCAATTCTCGAGGAGCAGCTACGGCTTCCGTCCAAGAAGAGGTTGTCATGACGCACTGCGAGGGGCGCAAGAAATAATCAATGCAGGCTACATATATGTAGTAGACCTTGACCTCGAGCGCTTCTTTGATACCGTTAATCATAGCAAACTCATAGAAATCCTCAGCCGTACTATTAAAGACGGCAGAGTTGTCAGTCTAATACACAAATATCTCCGAAGCGGTGTAATGAATAAAGGTCTGTTCGAAGCGAGCGAGGAAGGAACTCCTCAAGGAGGACCACTAAGTCCTTTGTTGAGTAATATTATGCTTAATGAGTTGGACAAGGAACTCGAACGTAGAGGACTTCCTTTTGTCCGCTATGCCGATGACTCGATGATATTCTGTAAGTCCAAAAGGGCGGCAAGAAGAGTCAAGGAGTCCATAACCCGATATATAGAGGGAACTTTATATCTCAAAGTCAACAAGGAAAAGACTGTAGTGTCGTATGTCCAAGGAGTTAAGTATCTCGGTTACTCCTTTTATGTAATGAAAGGCAAATGCCGCCTCACAGTACATCCGAAGTCCAAATCCAAGATGAAATCAAGACTCAAAGAACTGACGAATCGTAACAACGGATGGGGATACGCTAAGAGGAAGCAGAAGCTGAAAGAATACATACGTGGATGGATTGGATACTATCA
>NZ_NFJG01000242.1:0-827 GCF_002159755.1 Bacteroides sp. An269 | reverse complement strand
AGGCATTTTCGCTTCTGTGATGAGGAAGATAGCGGGCTATCTGACGAAGAACAGGAGCGAAAAGGACCAAAAAATCGCCCAAAGCACACACGGAAACGGATACATCAAGCCAAGAAAAACTTTTTGGAGAAATTCAAAACAGCTTCTTACATCGTCAATTTTACTTTTATTCCTTTGCCGGGTCTTATAAGCAGAACGTCCGCTCAAACGAGCTTACGAACGAGAACGAACAACATGAATGTATAACTTAAAACATTGAACAGTATGAGACCAACAAGAAAACTGGGAATGGCGATAATGGCAATAATGGCATTGACTGCAAGTTCCTGCGTCACATTGCATAAACACCGCCCCCAAAGAAAAGCGTAAAGAAGCAATGGAAAAGCTGATAACAGACATTGCGGCTGTGCTGACTTCCGACCAACAAGTACTTTACAAACAACTGCAAGAGGAAGCCGCAGCCGAAAGAAAAAACATACGCGCAAAAACTGAGTGATTGCCACTTCTAGACGCTGGCATTGCCTTGGCTGGACGGAGGAAAATCGTATTATTTATTAAGACAAAAGGAAGTCATGAAACAAATCATTTTTAATGATTTGGGCTCAAGGATGCCGAAGCCTACTGCAACTGGCTCTCTGCAAAAGATACCAAGCACGGTTATCGCCTGCCTTCCGAAGAAGAATGGGTGCTTGCCGCCGGACACATGCCCAAGGATGTTTCCATGAATTCCGGTCATGCGGAACGTGGATTGACAACTGTGGATGCATACGCGCAAAGCAAGGGTGCCTGTGGCGGCATTGACTTTTGGGGAAATTGTTGGGAATGGA
>NZ_NFJG01000241.1:0-830 GCF_002159755.1 Bacteroides sp. An269 | reverse complement strand
GGTACTAGGTAACAGGTACTAGGTAACTAGGTTTTAAATACATTCAGTAAAACTATTCAGAACCTCGTCAACTGGTACCTTGTCAGTAAGCAGTCAAAAAAAGGCTATTGATTGAAATGAATAACTTCGCTGCCAACCAAATTTATAAAATTATGTATAGCAGTGAAGATCTTGAAAGGTTTTACTTTCAGTACCAGACCGAGGCATTGCCTCATGGGGAATCTCTCCAATCGTTTTGTGCCAAGAACAAAGTCCCTTATAACATTTTCCAGAAATGGTTTAAGGATACCCGCAAAAAAGTAGTTGAAGTTCAGGTTGACGGTGTTCCTGAGATTACCCATGAAGAAAAGACCAAGACTGATGACCGGCCTAAACCTGTATCAAAAGGCTGCAATGACAATCCCGTCCGCATATGGATTGACATCCGTATCAGTAATGGGTTACACTTGTCCCAAAAGAATTTAAGCTATCAGGATTTAGAAGCTGTTTTGAATTTATCGTGCGATGATTTGGGATGAGTTTTTGAGGCATTTTCGCTTCTGTGATGAGGAAGATAGCGGGCTATCTGACGAAGAACAGGAGCGAAAAAGACCAAAAAATCGCCCAAAGCACACACGAAAAAGGATACATCAAGCCAAGAAAAACTTTTTGGAGAAATTCAAAACAGCTTCTTAGTCCGGATGATAGAGAAGCTGGAGGGTCTATGCTGAGTGTTACCGGTCTGAATCATTTTTATTATGTGCGTGACTTTACCGACATGCGTTGCAAGCACAGCCGTGTGTTGTCTATCATCCGTGAACTGCTTCACCGTGAACCCTGTGACGGGGATG
>NZ_NFJG01000240.1:0-865 GCF_002159755.1 Bacteroides sp. An269 | reverse complement strand
GGCAGCTACGGCTGCACCTGCATCGTAAAGCATATTGCCGATGTCCCATACCGTATCCCAAATCTTGCCGTCCTTGTCTATGCGGATAACGGGATTGCCGCCACAATAAACATAGGGGGAACTCGGATAATCTTGCTCCGATAACGGGTCAATGCTTACAAACCTTCCCAACGCCGCATCATAGTGCCGTGCACCGTAATCGTACCAGTTCAAGCCGTTCTTGTTATCGAACTCCTTACCGTTATACTTGTACGGCTGGACATTGTTCGTTGCCGCGAACACCTCGCCGAAAGGATAGTAATGGTTCGTTTCCTCGACCGTCCCCGTTGAGCTGATGACCACACGGTTATTCCCCTGATGGTCTTTCAGATAATAATGGTATTTATTATCCGCCAAAGTAACATAACCCTCTTCCGTCAACAGGTATTTCTGACTGCCGTTTTCATAGACCACATTCCCGCAATAGTCTGTCGTGGTGGCCGTACTCCCTGTCTTATGAACCGTGCGAAGCTTTGTGCCATCAGCCGCATACAGATAGGTTATCGTACTTCCGTCTTTAAACGTGACCTTGCTCGGCAAATTTAACGAATTGTATTGAATAGACGTAATATTCTTAGAAGCTGTTTTGATTTCATTCGATAAATTTGTTAAGGATGATTTGTATGAATGCAATCTGTACCATAGCTTCCGCAGTTTCAGCAAGGAATTCGTAATCGATGGTCAGCCTTCTGAAGTTTTCCAGCCATGAGAAAGAGCGTTCCACAATCCAACGTTTGGGCAGTACCTGAAATTTGGACGGACATTCGTCCGGTCTGAGTACGACCTCCAATATCCATCCGAATTTCTTCTTGACCCAATCAGCCAA